>JAGQNJ010000005.1 GCA_020428115.1 Candidatus Saccharimonadota bacterium | reverse complement strand
TATAGCTTTGGCGATACAGATAGGTATCTTTGTCATCTAGATCAAGTCCGGCCGCTACAAACAGCCTTACATTGTGCATTATTTGTTCATACAACTTGCTGTGGTCAATGGGGGTGGTAAAGCTATGCAGATCTGGAACAAACAGATTGATCTGATACTTTCCGGCGTACTTCTGTTGCATTTGAACAATAGGAAGCAATGCGCCTAGGTAGTTTCCAAGGTGCAGATCATTATTGGCTCTTAGACCGGTTAGTATGACTGGTTTACTCATAGTTCCGTATTATACCTCAAGTTAGTCTTTCATCTATAGCCTCTAGCTGCATAATCTTCTCAAAAGTCACAGGATCAATGCTGATGCCCATGACACATGCCATTCCTTTCGCAAAGTATTGACCCACAATTTCAGCTACCGGACGCATATCGTCCAAGGTTGTGATCGCGCTACTACTGAGCGCAGCGCGTGCATTGTGCTCAGCGGCTCGTCTTTGGTGGTGTGTAAGTTGTTCTGTCATTGTGTTTCTCCGTCAGAAATATTTACGTTTGGTGCATATTGCTCATAACCTGGGGCGACATTGCCGTACTGTGCGTTTAATATCCGTGCTTGGTGTGCGGCCTCTTGTGCCTCACGCACCCGTGCCAGTGCTATCAGCGCTGTTCTGTGCAATCGTACAAGTAGTGGGTCTGTGTCTTGTGCGGTACTCCAGTTATCTCGTTCGTGCGGCGCCCACGTGTCAATGAGTTGATCATTACGTAGTTTGAGCTCTTCTGGGTTTTCTATCATTGTATTTCTCCTTTATGTAATTAAAAAACCGCCTGTGTGGCGGTCTCGAGTCAACTAATAGTATGTACTACGAATATATCGCCACAGGCTGTGGGTTACTAAACCAGAAATAATACTTGTTGAGTTCTCTCGATATCATATTCCTGGTAGCATAGGCTAGATATACATGACTGTCAACATCTACACAATTTGTAGCGCAGAAATACACCCTAGTAAGTTTTTAATGCTTATGATATAATTACACCAATAAGTAAAGGCGCGAACAAAAAAGGGCGCAATAATATGAGTACACAAATCCAGGATCCGACCAAGATCCGTAACATTGCTATCATTGCTCACGTTGACCACGGTAAGACAACGCTGGTCGATGGCCTATTAAAGCAGTCCAAAACATTTCGTGACAATCAGGCTGAAATGGGACAGGAGCTGATTATGGACAGTGGCGACCAAGAGCGCGAGCGCGGAATCACTATCACCGCCAAGGTTACTGCTGTTCAGCACGATGATTATAGGATCAACATCATTGATACCCCAGGACATGCGGATTTTTCTGGCGAGGTTGAGCGTACGCTCAATATGGCAGATGGATGCATACTAATTGTCGACGCACAGGAAGGTCCTATGCCACAGACACGTTTCGTACTCAGTAAAGCACTCGAAAGTGGCCTAAAGCCTATCGTTATCATTAACAAAATCGACAAACCAGGTAGTCGATTACATGCAGTCGAAGATGAGCTTGCAGATCTATTCCTTGAGCTTGCTATTCATGAAGACCAACTTCATTATCCAACATATTATGCGGTCGGTCGTGCAGGCAAAGCGTGGGCAAAGCCTCCTGCTAGTGCTGATGAATCTGGAGATCTATCGGTACTGTTCGATGCAATTATTGAGCACGTTCCTGCGCCAAGTATAGAAGTAGATAAACCATTTCAAATGTTGGTAACTGCCCTGTCATGGGATACATTCAAGGGTAAATATGCTATCGGGCGCATTAGTCGAGGCAAGGTACAGGCGGGCGATTCTGTGACCCTTTGCAAAAAAGATGGCACGCAAGCCAAGGCGCGAGTTGACACTGTGTACATGAGCCACGGTGTCAGTAAGTTTGAAGTGCCTGGTGGTGTGGCTGGCGACATCGTACAAATTACCGGTGTTGGTGATGCGCAAATTGGCGAAACTATTGCCGACGCACAGCAGCCCGAAGCCTTGCCTGTTATCGAAGTTGAGGCGCCGACCCTCAAGATCTATCTTGGACCCAACACGTCACCGTTTAAGGGCACAGAGGGTGAATTTAGCACCTCACGCCAGATTGGTGAGCGCCTGCACAAAGAGCTTGAAAGCAACATTGGATTGCAAGTCGAGGACGAACAGATTGGATTTTTGGTATCTGGGCGCGGCGAACTGCATTTAAGCGTGCTAATTGAAACCATGCGCCGTGAAGGATATGAATTTGAGGTTGGACGACCACAAGTCGTTACGCGTGATAATAATGGTGTTACAGAGGAGCCTATCGAAGAGCTTGTGATTGAAGTACCTGCAGAACACGTCGGTACGGTGCAAACCGAGCTCGGCGCACGTCGTGCAACCCTCAAAGAACAGTTTGCGAGCCCCAAAGGGCTTACAAAACTCGTGTACGAACTACCGACTCGTGCACTACTTGGGCTGCGCAACATACTTATGACCAATACCAAGGGTACTATTGTTATGGATAGCCTGATGATTGGTCATAAACCGATGGGTGCACCACTACAGCAGCTACGGAATGGCGCACTTATCGCCTTTGAAACAGGTGTTGCAACACCGTATTCACTACAGACAGCACAGGAGCGAGGAATATGTTTTGTCGGTCCAACAGACAAGGTGTACGCAGGACAAATCATTGGGCTAAACAAGCGAGGTGATGATCTAGAGATTAATGTTTGTAAAGCCAAGCAACTTACCAACATGCGTAGTTCATCGAGTGATGGCGTGGTTCAATTGACACCACCTACAATATTAAGTCTTGAGCAATGTATTGATTTTCTCGAAAACGACGAGCTATTGGAAGTAACTCCACAAAATTTACGCTTGCGTAAACGCGAACTTGATCCCAATAAGCGCAAGCGCGCTGCTAAATAACCGAGAAGTAAACGCTAGGCTAACGCTTGGTGAACTGGCGCTGCTTACGTGCACCCTTAAGACCAAACTTCTTGCGCTCTTTCTCGCGTGGATCACGGCCGAGTAGATCAGCGCGACGAAGTGTACCCTTGAGGTTCTCATCCATAGTTGCGAGTGCTTTTGCGATACCAAGCTGAATTGCATCAATCTGACCACCGTGACCACCACCAACGACCTTAGCGCTCACATCATACTTGTTAACTTGATCAAGTACGACAAATGGCTTTTGGAGCTCGCTGAGGAATTGTTTGCTGTTTGCAAAGTATTCTTCTGCTGGCTTACCATTTACAGTAATCTCACCCTTACCTGTCATGAGTCGTACGCGTGCAGATGCGCTTTTGCGTCGTCCTAGGCCATAAAAGTAGTTCTTAGCCATTACTTGGCCTCCTTAAGCGTTAATGCAGTCGGTTTCTGGGCTGTGTGCTCATGTTCTGTGCCAGCGTAGACTTTTAGTCGTGCTAAACGACCATCTCGCAATTTGTTTGCTGGCATCATGCCACGAACTGCCTTGACAATAACTTGTGTTGAATCTTTATCAAGTTTCTCCTGCAGAGTTTCATCCTTGATACCTCCAGGAAATCCTGTGTGTCGGTAATAGGTCTTTTTGGCCTTCTTGTCGCCTGTAACAACCAGTTTATCAGCGTTGATAACAACAACGTAGTCACCACAGTCAATATGCGGAGTATACATTGGTTTCTGCTTGCCCATAAGGACAAAGGCTACCTCTGTTGCTAAACGTCCGAGAGGAGCAGTAGCAGTAGCAGCATCTACAACATACCACGCACGTGTTACATCAGTTGGTTTGGCACTATATGTCTTGGGCATTATTTCTTCTCCTCGGCTTTCTTAGCTGCCGGCCGCTTAGTTGTAGACTTGGCCGTTGTTGAAGCCTTCTTCGCTACAGGCTTCTTTGTTACAGTCTTTGCGGGCTTTTTCTCGGTAGACTTAGGTTTAGTAGCTTCTTTGCTAAGGTCGTCAACAAAGCTTACACGTGCAAGCTGTGCATTATCACCGCGGCGCAGTGTTGTGCGCTCAATACGGAGGTATCCGCTGTTGCGAGCTTGCAATTTTGGCGCAATATCATCCACGAGCTTATGAGAAGCTTGTAGCGTTGCTAACTTTGCCATAATCTGTCGTCGATTATGCAAATCACCCTTTTTGGCCTTGGTAATGAGCTTCTCTACGTAGGGTACGACTTCCTTTGCCTTTGGCAATGTTGTCTCGATCGACTCATAAATAACTAGCGAATCTGCGAGCCCTTTGATAAGTGCTCGTCGCTGATCGCGCTCGCGACCAAGTTTTCGACCTTGGTATCCGTGCCTATGCATGGTTTATAGCTCCAACTCCGCCATTTTATCTTTGACTTCGTCTAGCGCTTTGGCACCAAAACCTTTGAGATCTCGTAACTCTGCATCACTAAGGCTAAACAGATCCTTAAGTGTGTGAATATCGTTGTTGACCAGTGCGTTTGTCGTTCGTGCACTCAGGTTAAGATCCTCGATTGGTGTCATAAGCTCAGCTGGATCATCTGCTTGAATATCCTCAACTTCGGCACTACCAAGCGGAGCCTCAGCCTCAACTGTTGTTTGTCCAGCGAGGGCAGTATACTGGTTGACCAAAATTGCTGCGGCTTCTTCAAACGCATCTCGTGGTGAGATCGAGCCATCTGTATCAATGGTGATTATCAGCTTATCTAGGTCAGTGATTTGTCCAACACGTGTGTTTTCTACCTTATAGCGTACACGGTGAACTGGAGTGAAAATTGCGTCAATAGCGATCATATCGCTTGGCTTGAGCTTGGCACCTTCTTCAATTGGGCGATATCCACGGCCTACCTCAACAACCATGTCCATAACAAAGTTTGCTTTGGCATCATCAACAGTTGCAATGACCTGGTCAGGATTAACTACCTCAACATCAGCGTTAAGCTGGATATCCTTGGCAGTAATAACACCCTTACCCTTTTTAACAATGCGGAGGTTCTGAGCCTCGCCGTTAAACACGCGGAAACGCACGTTTTTGAGGTTGAGCATGATATCAACAACGTCTTCTTTGACACCAGCAACGGTAGTGAATTCGTGTGTTGCGCCTTCAATCTTGAATGCAGTCACTGCAGCACCGGCAATGCTAGAAAGCAGTACTCTGCGCAAGCTGTTACCAAGTGTCATTCCGTACCCAGTGTGCAAAGGTTCTACCGTGAATGTAGCACTTGCTGCACCATGGTCATCAACCTTGACTATCCCTGGAATGTGTATTGTTTTTGACATAGAGTTCGCCGCCTCCCTTATCGTGAGTAATACTCAACTATTAATTGTTCGTTAATATCTGGTTCTGCCTCGTCGCGCTTTGGCAAACCAGTTACTGTTATCTCAAATTTCTTTCGATCCACTTTGAGCCAGCTGACAGCGCTTTCTTGTCCGCCTGGGCTTACTTCATCAAGTTTCTTGAAATACTCAGTGTTCTTGCCGTGATCTCGTACTTTTAGCACGTCGCCTTCTTTAACACGGATAGATGGGATATCAACGCGCGTGCCATTAAGGGTAAAGTGTCCGTGTGTCACTAGTTGTCGAGCCGCACGGCGACTTACCGCAAACCCACTTCGGTATACAACATTGTCTGCGCGGCGCTCTAGGAACATCAGAAGGGCTTCACCTGATTGTCCCTTAGCTGCGCTTGCTTCTTTCATAAGCTTACGGAACTGTCGTTCCAGCAATCCATACAAACGCTTTACCTTCTGCTTTTCGCGTAGTTGCAGTGCGTACTGGCTTTGCTTAGCCTGTCGTGAACGTCCATGCTGTCCAGGTGGAGTTGCACGCTTAACAAGCGCTTTGTGCGCCTTAGGGTGCAGAGCATAGCCTTCGCGGCGGCTCATCTTAACAATACTGCCTGTGTCTCGTGCCATACTAAACTCTCCGTGCCTTCCTTGGTCGTACGCCACCATGTGGTACGCCAGTCTTGTCAGTGATACTCTCGACTTTAATATCGGTATTTGCAAGTGTACGTATTGCCGCTTCGCGACCAAGTCCGATACCTTTGACAAACACGTCCACTTTAGCGACACCGTGCAGCTGTCGTGCGGCTTCTGCGGCCTTTTCTGCTGCTATCTGTGCTGCGTAGGCAGTTCCTTTCTTGGAGCCGCGGAATCCGCATGCGCCCGCGCTTGAACGAGTCAATACGCCACCGCTAGTATCTGTAAACGTCACAATTGTATTATTGAATGTTGCCAGCACATGCATCTGACCATACGGGACAGAGCGTTTTGCTTTGCGCTTCTTTGCTGGTACGACTGGTGTTGTTGCTGTATCTGTCATAAATATTCCCTATGTCTTTGCTGGTGCTTTCTTCTTAGTGCCACCAACAGTCACTTTTTTACCACGTCGGGTTCGTGCATTCGTACGGGTACGCTGGCCACGGCTTGGCAAACTCGCTTTGTGTCGCAAACCACGGTAAGCATTGATGTCCTTTAGGCGTTTCACGTTTGCAACAACAATACGCTGTAGGTCACCCTCAACAGTGTAATCAGTGTTAATAACATCTTGAATTTTCTGAATCTCAGAATCGGTCAAATCTTTGACACGCACAGTTGGATCGAGTTTAGCTTTTGCTAAGATAGCCTGGCTAGTGGTTGTGCCGATACCGTAAACATATGTCAAAGCAATCTGAATTTGCTTATCTGTCGGGATTGTTACACCAGAAATACGAGCCATACCTAACCCTGCCTCTGCTTGTGTTTAGGCTTTGTCTTATTGATAACGTAGACGCGTCCTTTTCGACGTACAATTTTGTCGTCTGGACTGATCTTTTTTACACTTGCACGCACTTTCATCCAATGATTCCTTTTGGTTGAACGCGGACTCGCATTAGCGAGCACACTGCTTAATTATTATTGGCGATAGGTGATTCTACCCTTACTAAGATCGTAAGGTGTCAACTCAACCTTAACGCTGTCACCAGGGACGATACGAATGTAATGTTTACGCATCTTGCCAGCGACATGAGCTATAATTTGATGGCCATTTTCGAGCTCAACCTTAAACTGAGTGCCCGGAAGGGTCTCAACTATGGTTCCAGTGAGTTCGATAACTTCCTTGCTCTTAGCCATAAATGTATAACAAGGCTCAATTATACCAATCTGTTACTCATCTGTAAACCCTATTTTTGTTTTTTGAGGCGTTTGAGGAATTTGAGGCGGTCTTTGGTGGATTCTTCTGTTTGATAGAAGAAGTCTGGCTGCTCATATTGGTCGTAGGTTACCATGAGCGCACGTGATTCTATCTGTCGGAGCGTCTCAAGCGCCACAGCAACCAAGATCAGGACACTTGTACCACTGAACGCCACGCTCGTTTCGAGGAATGCTTGTGCGACAATCGGAGAAACGGCTAATATGCCCAGACATAACGCGCCAAACAGAGTTAAGCGACTTACGACTCGCCCAAGATACTTTTCGGTCTGTTTGCCGGATCGTACACCTTCGATAAATCCTCCTTGTTGCTGAAGATTCTCGGCGATTTCCTGGGCATTGAAGGTGATGCTGGTGTAGAAGAACGTAAAAACAAAAACTAGAACAAAATATACTGTTGGGTACACATACGGCTGCCAACCGCCTGCTGCAAATGTCTGTGCATTTGGTGGCTGAAACAGAGTCAATAGTTGTGTGCCGAAATTCTGCCAGTCAGGGTTAGATGAGCCAACGAGTAGCTGACCAACAAAGCTTGGAACACTCAAAAATGCTACAGCAAAGATGATTGGCACTACGCCAGCACTGATGAGCTTAATTGGCAAAGTAGTGGTTATACCCCCGTATGCACGGTTGCCCTGGATTCGTTTAGCATAATGAATAGTGAGATTTCGTGCTGCTTCGTTGAGTTTCACAACGAGCATCGTAACAATAACAATGGCCAAAATTGTCAGTGATGCAGATATAGCGCCACTGCGAGTAAACGGTGTCTGCCACCCGAAAAGAGCAAGCTTGTCGCCGTCGGCAAATAGAGAATTGAATAGACTCGAGATAGTTTGAGGTAGCTGGCTGACAATGCCCACTGTGATCACCAGTGATATACCATTGCCAATGCCCTGTTCTGTGATCAGCTCACCGAGCCACATCAGCAACATCGCGCCACCCGTGAGCGCCCCAACCATTAATATCCATTGGCCAATAGATGCTCCCGCCGTGATGTCGCCAAGTCCTGCAATCTGTGATGCCGTTTGGCGAACCAGATAGATCGTACCGATTGACTGCACAATTGCGAGAGGCAGAGTTAGCAATCGTGTATACTGGTTGATCTTTTTGCGACCGTATTCTCCCTCTTTTTGCAGGGCTTCTAACTGAGGTATAGCACGTGTCAAAAGCTGCATAATAATTGATGCATTAATGTACGGGCCCAACCCAACAAGCATGATCGAGAAGTTGGCGAGCGCCCCGCCAGATAGAACATTAATAAAGCTCAGTAGCTGTGGAGTGTCCTGAGATGTAAATAGAGTTTCTAGAATCTGTTTAAGGGTTGCGCCATCGGCAAGTGGAATTGGTATGTGTGCTAAAACACGAAAAATAAACAGCATGCCAAGCACGGCAAGAATACGCTTACGCATGTCTTGGTTCTTAAGCGACTGCCAAACTGTCTTCCAGCTCATGCTGTCTCCGGCATGTCCGCTACCTTAGTAATCAAGTATATACCCTCTCTTGTCATATGCCCCTCAGTATAACAAAGCTTTGCCAAGCAATGTATGACTATTTTGTTGTAGTTTTAGGCTTTGGTTGTCGTTGTGGCTGCAAAGCTCTTGTAAAGCTGCCCCCTGCCTTCTTGATCATGGCTTCGGCCTGCTTACTTGCTCCTTGCAAAGAAACATCAAGTTTCTTTGATAGCTCACCCTGAACCACCACCTTAACACGTCCGTATGGAGTACTCACTAAACCAGCCTCATAGAGTGACTGATTTGTGATCTTACCAGATAGTTCGTTGAGCTGGCCAGTGTAAATTGTTTCTGCTGCCGTTCGAATAGAACGAAAACCACGTAGTTTTGGCAAACGCTGCGCTAGTGGGTTTTGTCCGCCTTCAAAGCCAGGTCGAACTCCACCACCTGTTCGAGCGTTCTGACCCTTTGTGCCGCGTCCAGCAGTTTTACCCTTACCAGCGGAAATACCACGACCAACTCTAGTTTTTGATTTTGCAGAATCAACCTTAAGTTCGTTGTACTTCATTATTTAGCCCCTTTTTCTGCTTTTTTTGTGGTGCTTTTTGACTTTGCCGCCTGAGTTGTCACCCAGTTGCTTGCAGGTTCCATTGATTGCAACGCCTCGACAGTCGCATAGGCAAGATTGATCTTGTTACTCGATCCAAGTGACTTTGAAAGTGCGTTACTAATACCAGCTACTTCCAGGACAGTACGTACCACGCCGCCTGCGATCAAACCCGTACCTGCGCTAGCAGGCTTGACTAAGATTCGTGCACCGCTGACCTTTGCTTCGGCCTCGTGTGGCACAGTACCTTTGTACAGGTTAATTTTAACCAGGTTCTTCTTGGCTACATCAGTTGCTTTGTTGATCGCCATAGTCACATCAAGACCCTTGGACACACCAACGCCAACTCGTCCTTTGTGGTCACCTATAACAACAAGTGCACGGAAACGGAAGCGTCGTCCGCCCTTTACCACGCGGGCAACACGATCAATGTGAACAGTTCGTTCATCAAACTGCTTTTCTTCGCCAAATGCACCCTGCGAGCCGCTCTGTCGTCGTGGCGTGTTCGCAGCGTCACGGCCACCAGTGCGTGGTGATGCAGCTGATTTAGGCTGATTCTGCGCTACTGTCGTTGCTGTGTCTTTAGTAGTATTTGCTTCAGTCATAATTAGAACTCCAATCCGCCTTCTCGCGCAGCATCTGCTAGTGCTTTAACACGTCCATGATACAATTTGGGACCACGGTCAAAAACAACGGTTTTGATCTTGGCCTGTTTGGCCTTCTTTGCCACCTCTTGACCTGCCCAAGCTGCCTTTTGTGTCATAGTGCCCGTTGCGTCTTTTGCTCCGACAGTAGTTACTGCAACAAGTGTCTTACCTGAGGTATCGTCAATGATTTGTATGTGGATATGGAGATTTGTTACCCGTACGCTCATGCGTGGTCGGTCAGCAGAGCTCGTAATAGAAGCTCTGGTACGCTTTTGGCGCCGAAGTTGCTGATGGGTCTTTTGTGCTAATTGATTCATGCTAGAGCCCTATTCCTTTCCTGATTTACCGCTCTTGCGGATAATATGTTCACCGTCATAACGGATACCTTTGCCTTTGTATGGTTCTGGTTTCTTGAGTGCCCGAATTTCTGCTGCAATCTGACCGACTCGTTGTCGGTCGATGCCGTTCACTGTAATCGTATTCTGTTCAGTGGTGATTGTTATTTCCTGGGGAACTTTATAGATAACCTCATGGGATAGGCCAAGGTTAAGCTTAAGATCGGTACCAGCCATAGCAACACGAAAACCAACACCCTGGATTTCGAGCTTTTTGCTAAAGCCTTCGCTTACTCCGGTGATCATATTGCTTATGAGGCTTCGCATAAGGCCGTGATTTGAACGGTTGCGACGTTCGTCATCCTGACGTGTAACCTGTACCATGTCTGCATCCTGTGTAACCGAAATACCGGGCAACATAGCTTGCTTGAGCTCACCCTTTGGGCCAGTCACAACTATCTCAGAGTCGCTAACTGTTACATTAACGCCACTTGGTACTTTGATTGGCTGTTTTCCTATTCTACTCATTAGTACACCTTACAGATTAATTCACCGCCGAGCTGTTGTTGTCGAGCCTCTTTATCAGTCATAAGACCTTTTGAGGTAGAGACAATCACGATACCGCGACCGCGCTTCACTACAGGGATCTCCTTAGCACCAGCATAGTGACGGCGTCCTGGTGTACTCAAGCGGCTAATTTCAGTTATACGGGCATTGCTGTCAGGATCATTGATAACGATCTTGATCATTTTACCCATCGACATATCAGTAGCCTCGGCACTCTTGATGAACTTGTTTGCTGCAAGCAACTGTGCGATTGCAAACTTAATATTTGAGTGCGGAACCAATACCTCAGTCTTGCGCACATTAATAGCGTTCCGAATACGAGTTAGCATGTCTGCGATTGGATCTGTTGAAACTATTTGCATACTGTACTCCTTTACCAGCTCGCCTTTGTTACGCCGGGGATTTCACCCTTACTTGCATGTTCACGGAATGAGATTCTAGACAAACCAAATGTACGCATATACGCACGTGGTCGGCCAGTCTCCTGGCAGCGATTCTTCCAGCGGGTCGGTGACGAATTGCGCGGAAGTTTGTGCAAACCCTCATAATCACCCATAGCTTTGAGCTCAGCACGCTTTTTTGCGTACTGCTGGATCATTTTTTGGCGCTTTGCATCTCGCGCAACGATAGATTTCTTAGCCACTACTTTTGCTCCTTTTCAAATGGCATGCCGAACTTTTCGAGCAGTGCCTTACTGTGTGCTGGATCTTTGGCGTCAATCACACAAACAACCTGTAGTCCGTGTGTCAGTGACGAATCTTCGAATGAAATTTCCGGGAATACTGTTTGGTCATTAAGACCAATACTATAGTTGCCCTGTCGGTCAAATGCCTTGCTGCTAACGCCATGGAAGTCACGTAATCGCGGCAACACGATGTTCACGAACCGGTCCAAAAACTCGTACATCCTTTGTCCACGTAGGGTGACCTTAAGGCCAATTTTGTTACCTTCACGTAGCTTAAAGCTAGCAATTGATACACGAGCAGTCGTCTGTACTGGCTTCTGTCCTGTGATCTTGGTTAGGGTTGTTGTGGCTACTTCCATAGCGCGCTTGTCATCTTTGGCCTTACCAAGTCCGATATTTAGCACAATCTTCTGTAGTTTAGGTACTTCGTTGACATTATCGAGCTTCAGGTCTTTTTGCAGCTCAGCAACATACTGATCCTGGTACAGCTGTTGTAGTCGTGCTTTTGGTACAGTCATTGTCTTAGCCATTATTTGATCTCCTTGCCGGTGGTCTTGGCTACGCGTGTCTTTGTGCCGTCTTTAGCAAGCTTGTAGCCAATACGTGATGGCTTTTTCTTGTCATCAACAATAGCGACCTTAGATACCCAGATTGGCTTGGTAAGTTCGATAATGTTGCCCTGTGGGTGTTGTCGATTAGGCTTGACGTGCTTCTTGACTACATTAATGCCCTCAACAGTTACCTTGTTCTCTTTAGGATGTGTTGCCAGGATAACGCCCGTTTTGCCCTTATCTTTACCACTGCGCACAATCACGGTATCACCTTTTTGAAGACGAATTTTATATACACGAGTATTCATTAGAGGACCTCCGGTGCTAGGCTGATAATCTTGCTAAAACCTTTGTCGCGTAATTCGCGTGGTACTGGTCCAAAAATACGGGTTGCTTTAGGTAGCTTATCGTCGCCAATAATCACCGCTGCGTTGTCGTCAAATTTGATGGTTGAACCGTCTTTACGGCGAATCGTGTCTCGACTTCGTACGACCACAGCGCGAACAACTGACTTCTTCTTGACCTGGCCGTTTGGACTCGCGTCTTTGACGGTTGCGACAATTGTGTCGCCTACACGTGCATAGCGACGGCGGGTGCCACCAAGAACACGGATACACAAAATTTCTTTTGCGCCGCTGTTGTCACATATTTTTAGACGTGATTCTTGCTGTATCATTTGTCTTCTTCCTTCTTGGCGGTTGCACGTGGCCTGGATGTCTTTGCCTCTGTTGCTGTCTTCTCGGGCTCTGCTACACCTGTGATTTCGTCTTCGCGTAGCACAGGACGTTCTAGTACCTTTTCAAGCATAAATCGTTTGCGGGCGCTAAGTGGACGCGTCTCTACAATTGCTACCTTGTCACCAACTCGTGCCTCATTCTTTTCGTCATGAGCCATAAATTTCTTGGATGAGATATAACGCTTTTTGTAGACAGGGTGGGTTTTGTGTGTCACAACACGCACAACGATAGTCTTTTCGGTCTTATCTGATGTAACTGTTCCTACAAGTCGTTTTGCCATTAGATGTTCTCCTTTGCTAACTGCTCGCTGAGCACTGTTAGCATGCGCGCTAAATCTTTGCGCTTGTTACGAATTACACGTGAATTCTGCATCTCGCCCATTGCAAACTGGCGGCGTAGCTCAGCAATCTCTTCACGCAATTTGGTTGACTCTTGCGTAAGTTGCTTGGTTGTTAGCTTACGGATTTCAACTACTTTCATTTCGATGAAACCTCCTCACGCACCAAGAACTTTGTCTTAACAGGTAGCTTGTGCGCCGCAAGACGCATAGCTTCTCGTGCTATTTCCTCAGTTACACCCTGCATTTCAAACATGATAGTGCCTGGGTATACTTTGGCTACATAAAACTCCGGGTTACCCTTACCGCTACCCATTTTTGTACCGACAGCCTTGCGGCTAACGGGGGTATGGGGGAAAATTCTAATCCATATCTTACCACCACGCTTGATGTAGCGTGTCATCGCCTGTCGAGCAGCCTCAATCTGTCGAGCTGTGATACGCTCCATACTCTGTGATTGCAGAGCATATGAACCAAAGGCGATTTGGTTACCACGTGTCGCCACGCCTGTCATGCGACCAACGCGAACCTTGCGGTATTTTGTACGCTTAGGCATCAACATTATGAGTTCTCCCCTTTGTAAATCCAGACTTTCACACCGATAATACCGGCCGTTGTCTTAGACGGTACGTAGGCGTAGTCGATGTTTGCACGAATAGTATGAAGTGGCACAGAGCCCTGGATTTCTTTCTCACGACGTGCCATTTCGGCTGCGTTAAGTCGGCCAGATACCTCAATACGAATACCTTTCGCGCCTGCTCGCATGGTTGCACCAGCGGCTGACTTAATAGCTCGGCGGAACGATATACGCTTCTCTAGCTGGTATGCAATGTTTTCTGCCACAATCTTAGCGTATAGCTCAGGCTTTTTGACTTCCTCGATGTTAACGCGAACGGGCACTTTGTAGACTTTTTCGATCGCAACTTTTAGCTCTTGCACACCTGCACCACCGCGACCAATGACAACACCAGCCTTAGCAGTTGCAATTGTGACAGTTACGAGGTTTGGTGAACGCTCAATATCGACGCTGTTAATAGCGCCACGTGAACCAACTTTGTCCTCGATAAGTTTGCGAACCTTAAGGTCTTCATTCAGGTACTTAGCGTAGTCGCGCTTGCTAGCAAACCACTTGCTTCGCCAGTTTTTGTTAACCTGGAGGCGCATGCTGATAGGATTAACTTTTTGACCCATTACTTGGCCTCCTTTTTAGTCTCAGTCTTCTTAGGTGCGGCTGTCTTAACAGGTCGCTTATCGCCATCAACAACAACACGGATATGTGAACTCTTCTTCTGGTACGGCAGAGCACGGCCACGTGCAGCAGGTCGGTATCTCTTGATTCGTGGGCCTGGAGTCACACTAATTTCGATAATCTGAAGTGTGTCAGGTTTGAAGCCGTGGTTATAGTCTGCATTTGCCTTAGCACTTGCTATCACCTTAGCAACAGGCTTTGCAGCACGACGTGGGGTGTGCTCTAAGATAGTCAACGCTTCTGAAACACTGCGACCACGTACAAGACTAGCTACCACACCTACTTTGCGTGGGCTGATTCGTACTCCCTTGGCTGTTGCTTCTACACTCATTATCTTATCCCTTTGCTAACTTTCCACCGTGTGAACGGAATTTACGGGTTGGAGCAAACTCACCAAGCTTGTGACCAACCATGTTCTCGGTAACAAATACAGGCACATGAACCTTGCCGTTGTGTACTGCGATAGTGCGTCCGACAAACTCAGGTGCAATCGTGCTGGCACGTGCCCAGGTCTTGATGATTGTGCGATCCTCTTTGCCAAGCGCGTTTACCTTCTTGGCAAGCTTTGGATCTACAAATGGTCCTTTTTTCAGACTTCTAGACATTTTGCTCTCCTTCTTCCTTGCCAGTTTCATAACCACTTAACCACGCCTGCTCGGCTACTTCATAAGCATAGGCCCGGAATTCGCTGGGCTCAGCTCCGGTCTCAAAAACCAAGTCAGCAAACTTATCTTCAATTTCTGCCTGAATATGATCTGGGAGCATGTTACGGCGAGCTTCAGTAGTTTCCATACTTGTTTCTGGATCTTTCATGGCTATCTCCTCTTTCCTTCGTGTCGTGTTCGGACGATAAACTTATTGCTGGTCTTGCGACGGCGAGTCTTGTAACCAAGTGTCTTCTGGCCCCATGGCGTACGAGGATCGCGACCAATACCGTGCGCACCACCGTCACCACCACCGTGGGGGTGATCAACCGCGTTCATAACGACACCACGAACACTCGGGCGGAAGCCCATCTTGCGTTTGCGTCCAGCCTTACCAATCTTGACATTCTGGTGTTGCTCATTACCAACTGTACCAATACTTGCGGTGCAGTTGCTATTGATCATACGGACTTCGCCACTAGGTAGCTTAACTTGCGCGTACTCACCGTCTTTGGCGGCCAGCTGGGCACTTGCACCAGCGCTTCGCACTAGCTGTGCGCCTTTGCCTAGCTGTAGCTCCACAGAATGGATAACACTACCAACTGGGATATTCTTGAGCGGAAGACGATTACCCTTTTCGATAGGGGCTTCTTCACCGCTAGAGATTTTAGCGCCCACTTTCATACCAGCTGCGGCGATAATGTAGTGGTACACACCTTTGTCGTCCTTGATACGAGCTATGTATGCACTGCGGTTTGGGTCATACTCGATTGCTTCAACAACTGCTTCTGTTCCAGGAGCGAGTTTAAAATCAACGACACGGTAAAAGCGACGTACACCGCCACCACGGTGACGAACTGTGATACGCCCCTGGTTATTGCGGCCGTTAGAGGTCTTCTTGACACGTACGAGGCTCTTGACTGGCTTCTTGGCAGTAATCACATCAAAGTCACGTGAGGTCATACCGCGGCGGCCTGGAGTTGTTGGCTTGTAATTAACAATCGCCATTACACTTCTCCTTTTTCAGCTGTTAAGCCTATACAAATAGCAGCAAGTCCACATTTTGATGTTGCACCAGTGAAGAATTCTCCAGCACCCTCAATAACCTCTGCACATTCTTCGGCTGTCATGCTTGCTGGATTTTGGCTCATTGAGTCGTAAAGTCTTCGCCAGTTGCATCGGTTCATGCAGTAATCAGCTTCCCGTGCTACGTAGCCGTCACGACCACCTAGAGTACGTGGATCAACTGATGCACCTTGATATGGTATCTCAGTAGCCATTACTTGGCCTCCTTCTTGGCTTTAGCAGACTTCTTGTCGGCTTTCTTCTCTTCGCCAAATATATCGATGGTATCGCCTGCTTTGACTCGAACATATGCCTTTTTGATATCAGCACGCTTGCCTGCTACAGGGCGTTGACGCTTGCGGTAGGCTTGCTTGGCCTTGCCCTTAACAACAACCAAACGAACGTCAATTACCTGTACACCAAACTGCTCCGTTACAGCAGCCATTACCGTAGCCTTGTTTGCGTCCATAGGTACCACAAACACATAGGTATTTTGCGCCACACTACTTGCGTAGGCCTTTTCGCTCATTCGTGGTTTGAGGCTTAGAGCATTCATTATGCAGTCTCCTTAGAAGCCGGCTTGGTTGGTGCACCAGAAAGCCATGCTTGTACTAGCTCAAGCGCCTTTTTGGTAATGACGATACTGTCAGCATTCATAACATCGTACACATTAACGTACATTGCCTGTGTCACGATTACGTTTCCTAGATTCTGGGTAGAGCGTACAATCTCGTCGCTTTTTACGTCGACAATAAGCAGTACATTGCGCTGCGCGCCAATCTTATCGAGAATTGCCACAGCTGATTTAGTCTTGGCGTCTTTGGGCTCAAATGCCTCGATGACCTTTATAGAGTCAGTAGCAAGACTTAGTGCCTGGCGAAGTGCAAGACGCTTTGATTCGGTGCTTAGCTTACGTGAATAGTTTTCTTTGCCCTCTGGGCCAAATACGACGCCACCGCCACGCCAAATTGGGTTACGAATCGATCCAAATCGAGCGCGTCCGGTACCCTTCTGGCGCCATGGCTTGCGGCCACCACCACGAACTTCGCCACGCTTGAGTGTTTTGGCAAGATTGACCCGGCCATTCGCAAGGTAAGCAAGATAGGCAGACTGCAAGAGGTCATGATTGCTAACCTCAACACCAAACACCTGCTTGTCTAGCTTTGCGGGAGTTGTTGCTTTGGCTCCTGTCTTGGTAAATGTGGCGACGCTCATGTTAGTTCGCCCCCTTTACTAAGACAACACCCTTTTTAGGACCAGGTACTGCACCAGTTACGCCAATAAGTGCATGCTCTGCATCAACTAAGGCGATCTTGAGGTTCTTGACAGTAACTTGGCTATGTCCCATCTGTCCGGCCATCTTCTTACCCTTGAAGATCTTCTGAGGATACATTGAGCCGATTGAACCAACTTTACGGGTATTTCCCTTACCACCGTGTGTTTTACGCTGTCGATGGAAATTATGGCGCTTGATTGTACCTGCCCAGCCCTTACCCTTGCTTGTTGCAGTAACAGATACCGTGTCTCCGACACTAAAAACGTCGGCTGTGATTTGTGTGCCGACGCTCATATCTTCTGTAGTTTCATCAATACGGAATTCACGAATAACTGCTGGTGCCATCTTTGCTGCTTTGGTGTGCCCGAGTAGAGCCTTACCAGGCTTTTTGGCTGAACCAGCGCCTACTTGAACCGCTGTATAACCATCGGTCTCTTCGGACTTGACCTGAGTAATGACATTTGGATCAGCAGAAAGCAAAGTAACAGCAGCAACAGTACCATCTTCCGCGATGGTGCTAGTCATACCAATTTTGCGAGCAATAAATGATTGCACTGTTATATCCTTCCTGTCATACGTCTGGCACAAGCATAAAAAACGCTTGGTTTTACTGGTTTTCACCTCTGTTATTGAATTGATGAACCTTGTAAATTACCAAGAAGTATTTTGATATACCGTAACAGATTACACTATTATAGACACCTCTGTCAATATGTTGTTTATTCTACGTCGTTAGCTGTTGATGAGTTTTGTTCAACTAGAGTGTTACATATATTCCAATAGGCAGCCAGAAGCCGACTAAAGCAGCGACAAGCAATATAGCGTACTCTATCTTGCGATCTATTCGGAAATGTTCGTGCATAACCAACAATAGGCCGAGTATAAGCCCCACAGGGATCGGTATCTGCCACGTCTGGCCATCAGTTACCTTGAGCCACATGGAGCCAAGTATTAGAAGTAGCACTAGCTTTAGGAAGTAAGTGCTGTCTTTCTCGGGTTTAACGCGTTTTTGTTTTGTTTTGGTCATGTATGAATTGTACTACATTTTGATTTCGGTGTTCCACCAAAGGCGGACAGGCTAAACCAGCAGTTTACATTTTAATCTCTGCGTCACAGCCAGCAGGGAGGCTAAGATTCATCAGTGAATCGATGGTCTTTGGCGTTGGCTCCAGCACATCAATAAGGCGCTTGTGTACGCGCATTTCGAACTGTTCACGACCCTTTTTGAATACGTGTGGGCTTTTGACCACAGTATAGGTTGTGCGCTGTCTTGCTAGTGGAATCGGGCCAGCAATGGTAGCGCCAGTACGAATAGCGGTATCGACGATCTGTTTGGCAGACTGGTCAATTACCTTGTGGTCGTACGCCTTTAGGCGAATACGAATTCGTTGTGAGGTTGAGGCAGTTGCCTTCTCTACTGGTTTTTTATCTGATTTTGTTGATGATTTTTTGGCGTCAGCCATAGGGATTTCTCCTTGCTTTGTGGTGTAACATCCTCGTAGCCGTTATAGAGAACTTCTACGATGACTTTTAGTCACCACGATTAGTTTACGCAAGTATTTTACAACAGTTTAGTTAGTGTGTCTACTGCGCGTTAATGCAATCGTGTACTGTGCCATGGCTAGTACTGGGTCAATCTCTTCAAAACGTGCAGATGGATAGTCAGCTATGACGTCACGGCTCGTTTGATTGACAATACCCATATCAATATCTGGCTCAACGGCAATACGATAGACCAGTTTTTCATCTTTAAGTCGCCACTCAAAACCGAGCATTGTACGATTTGCAATGGCGAGCAGCTCTTCTGCACTTAGTTTTGGATCTTCAGTGACGACGCGCTGGCTATACACAGCTTGCTCAGGCTGTACTTCGGCCGCAGCTGGTTGTGGCTGTTCATCTCGCTGTTTACGCCAACCTCTCATACAACCATGTATACCACGTTTCTAACAATATAAAAAGAGCCTCTGTTTTGGAGGCTCTTTTTGGCTTCCCCACTTAGCAATTGACAGATGTGAGTATAGTTTCGTTAAAGACCGAGCACCGAAGCACAGACGTATTAAAATACGTCGAGCATCGGAGTCGCAAGGTCTGCAGCGAAAATATACCACGAACAAAAAGAGGGAGTGATTCACTCACTCCCAATTTTTGTGGTCTGTTGATTGCTATTACTTGGTGATCTTAGTAACGACACCAGCGCCAACGGTACGGCCACCTTCGCGGATAGCGAAACGTTGACCCTGATCCATAGCGATTGGCTGGATCAGCTTAACCTTGAAGGTTACGGTGTCACCTGGCATGACCATTTCTTTGTCTGCTGGTAGCTCAACTTCACCAGTTACGTCCGTTGTACGGAAGTAGAACTGAGGCTTGTAGCCCTTGAAGAATGGAGTGTGACGTCCACCTTCTTCTTTGTTGAGTACGTATACTTCTGCGTCAAATTCAGTGTGTGGTGTGATAGAACCTGGCTTTGCAATAACCTGGCCGCGTTCGATGTCGTCGCGCTCGATACCACGAAGAAGGATACCTGCGTTGTCACCTGCTTGACCTTGGTCAAGGTTCTTCTTGAAGGCCTCGATACCAGTTACAACACTCTTTTGTGTTGGCTTGATACCAACAATTTCAACTTCGTCGTTAAGCTTCACAACACCTTGTTCGATACGACCAGTTGCTACAGTACCACGACCCTTGATAGAGAACACATCCTCGATTGCCATAAGGAATGGCTTATCAAGATCGCGTGTTGGTTCTGGAATGTAGTCATCCATAGCTTTAACAAGCTCCATAACGGCGTCTTCATCTGAAGCGCTGCCCTCGAGAGCCTTGGTTGCTGAACCCTTGATGATTGGTGCATCTTCGTCGTACTCGTACTTGCCAAGTAGTTCACGAATGTCCATTTCAACAAGTTCAACAAGTTCTGGGTCTGCAAGATCCATTTTGTTGAGGAAAACAACGATCTTTGGCACGCCAACTTGCTTAGCAAGCAAAACGTGCTCGCGGGTCTGAGGCATAGGACCATCAGCTGCAGAAACAACCAAAATGGCACCATCAACCTGTGCAGCACCGGTAATCATGTTCTTGACGTAGTCAGCGTGACCTGGCATGTCGACGTGAGCGTAGTGACGCTTTTCGCTTTCGTACTCCTGGTGAGAAGTAGCAATAGTAATACCACGCTGCTTTTCTTCTGGAGCCTTGTCAATCTCGTCGTAGTTGACTGGCTTGTTAACTTCACTTGGAAGTTTCTTGGCAAGTACGTGTGTAATTGCTGCTGTTAGTGTTGTTTTACCGTGGTCAACGTGTCCCATGGTACCGACGTTGACGTGTGGTTTGGTTCGGTCAAAATCTGCCATTTATTTCTCCTAAATTACAGTTCTTACGTTAGTTTTCGCAAACTGGCTCAATACCCACTTGCGAGTTACCGATGTATTTTAACTAAACATCAGGGGTTTGTAAAGTCTCTGTGAAGATTTCGTCGACTGCCGCTCGCATAGCAGCGAGTCGCCGATGGTCGAATAACCCGCCATCTGTGCGCATTGCGTAGACTGGCTCTGTCGCTCTTGTCTCGCCATGCTTTTTGCCTGGATGGCAAAATGGCTCAACCAGCTCTACATCGGCTGCACTGATAGCCAACAGATCAGAATTAGTTG
>JAGQNJ010000059.1 GCA_020428115.1 Candidatus Saccharimonadota bacterium | reverse complement strand
GAAGGACAAGCTGACCTAGTTGGAGTTGCACAATACGGCCACACTGATTGGGCTAATGTACAATCACGTACTGGTGGGAAGCACGTAAGTGAGTGGATACACGGTCTTGCAACAATTATGGCTGACCCAGTTGCTTATCATGCAGAGTTTGCAGGGCTTGGAATTGACGCAGGTCGCATGAACGCCGACCATTTGGCGATAGCGGAAGACTGGTCTGTCCAAAACGGTAGGCACCGCTCACTCGCTACTCGTAGTCTCGGCGAAGAATATGTTCTTGAAGCTGGCATGGCTCAATGGATACCAGTTACTGTAGGACAGACTTAATCGACTAGCTCCACCAAAAACACATCAACTTCGGTTGGTGTTTTTTGATTGTTCCTAATCCATAAATTGACGAAAATGTTATAATTTAAACCATTAGATTAATAACAAAAAGGATTAATTCATGTCAGGAGATATACCAGGACAAGTTGACCCTAGAGATCAATCGTCGGCTCAATTTGATGCTGAAGCTGCAGAGAAAGCAAAAGATTTTTTAAATGAAGGCGTTAACAGATATACGAAAAATGGCTTCAACACAATAGTTGACCAGGAGGGTTATCCCATAAGTGATGATGCTGCATACCATAGACAAATGGTGGAGACTGCAGCTGATCGATTGGCTGATGAGGACAAAGTTGATGGCATTTCAGAAGAGGTACCCAGCCAAGAACCTCCAGTAAGTAGTACCAACATGACTCCCAGAGAAACTTTTGATTACGCAAAATATCATGCGAAGGAACACTACAAGGCAAACCAAGCAGGCTACGTTGCACAGGCCGTTGAGGATGCTAACAGGGCAGGTGTTGATGTCAAACTTAGTGGACACAATTTCCCAGCGAAACAACCGAAGCCAGTGGAAAAACAGGACTCAGCTTAAGCTTTTGACTGAATTATAGCCGTCACTCTCCTAGATATACCAGGGTGAATCCCTTAGGGTGCACGTAACTTCTCTCGCCGTTCCTCACCCCTTTGATGCTCAATCCACTCATCCCAGAGTAAATACCTCCACCTACGAATCTCCTCAAAGATGAGGGGTAAACTTTTTTCAAGGTGCTCCACCATACTTCGCCAAGGCTTCGTATGGCAGGCCAAACTACAGAGAACAATTGGCTTGTTGCACGAATCTTTGGCTTTTTATGTTGGCCATTTTGACGGATGTAGAAGCACTCCGATCCATGGTAATAACCGATGACCAGCCATTGCGTAATCAATAAGTACGTGTTATTATATACACCATGAGTTTAATTTTTCGAGTTGCAGAGGCAAAAATGGACAGGTTAGCTGACGAGCTTGCGACGTCATTACGCGCTGATGGCAATATATATGAAGATTTGACGCTGCAAAACCCTTTGGGTTTTGGCTTGACTACTAACTTGATGCGTGAGCTTAGAGAAGATGGTAGCAGAGGCCCTGTAAAGATAAATGCGGATTTTTCTGAAGTGCTCGGTTCGTCTGTACATAACGAAGTATTTTTAGAACAAGATGGCGTTGCGATATCAGAATATGGGCCACAATCTCCTAGCCCAGGACTGCTTAGACGAGCAAAGTTACTTACGAGGCTTGTCATTGGGCGTCCGGATCACACTTTTGCTGAACTTGAGTTTATCGGTGCTTTTGATATAGCCGAAGAAGAATAAGAATTAAACACCGCCTACGATATAACCTTGCTTGCATAGGCGACTTCTTTCGCCCCTACTATTCCATAATCTGGTGTCGATTTTTTCTCGGCAGCTCCACCACAAAAGCTTGAGAGAAATCTCGAGCTTTTTTGATGCTCATGCTTTGAATAATTGCTGCTTGGATATAAAGTTGTAACTATGTATTTAGGAACAAAACCCTACGGACTTGAAACACATATTGAAAATTACGGTGATGGTAGTAATATGCTCCGTGGCGAAACATTCGGGCAGCCACGAACATTAAGTCCTGGCGATGTCCTGGCTAATGGACTTGAGATAGCTGAACATTGGTCTGAGGAGGGCAACGGTGGTGTTGGCCTCCACTTTGCAGATGGCACTAAGCGGGTAGTGGCATCACGAATACCGCTACTACTAGCAGGTGGTACGAATGGAAAGTATCCCCTCGATTTGGAGGCTGGAGACATATTTGAAACAGGGTGTGTTGTACTAGCATCACCAACTGAGGTCGGTGCGGAAGATCCGCAGTTTGAAGAAAGCCGTCGAGAAGTAAAAGTATCAATCACGGGTGGACTAAGCGGGCATTCATTCGGTGTGCCAAGGGACTTAATGGTAGCCCTGCATGGCGAGGCATACCCTCCGTCAATCGAAACAAAGTTCGGTGCTTTTGTGGTGGACAATGTCCTAAAAATGGGTGCGAGGGCACGAAGGAACTTGCCAAATTATGGTCGACTAGACGAACAGTCAGAGGCTGCCAGGGTTGCAAGTGTCTTCGACGCAATCGCAACTTTACGCACTACTGCACAAGATGAGAAAGCCGCTTATGAGGCTACATTGGGTCTACTCCGAGAACAATGTGAACAACTAAAAGGTGTGGAGCTGCTGGTCACTGGTCGCTTGCAGGGCAGGGGCGCAACTAGAGTGTATAAGGACGATCCACGGTCGTGGGTAGAGGATATGCTCGTTGAGGTTACATCTGCTAGTGTGAATACCTACGAGGGGCACGGTGGTTTAGTAGCTCAGCACCAACCATTTATTGAGTTTTATGGCCGAAGCGTAGAAGGCGACGAATTAGTGGGTGCTTGGATTGGTGTCGGCGAGCTAGGTGTTACCGTTAGTGACCCTAACGCACAGAGCGAACAAGAATAGTATTGTACACCCTACGAAGCTCGTCTATTGTGACCCTGAGGTAGATGACTTACTTGAGTTTCTTGGTGTTTACGGAAAAATACAAGAAATAATGTCTTGGTTGGTTGAAGCTAGTGCAAATGCAGACTTCACCATTAAGGCTTTAAGGCGTGTTCATTTGCAGGAACTAATGCAACAGCTTGGTCTAGATCCTGAAAAACCCGACGCATTTGCTCAGCTCGAAGACATGAAGGCTGGACTTGCGGACAGAACCACCCACCCTAAGCCAAGAATCGAAGTCCCAGAACTTGGCTTCTTCAAATCTCGTATTAAAGAACTAATCGCAGAGCAGGAAAAGCATGGAAACCCCCTTGCGTTTAGCGAT
>JAGQNJ010000058.1 GCA_020428115.1 Candidatus Saccharimonadota bacterium | reverse complement strand
GAGCTTACGGTGATTCTAAACTGTTTTACGTATATGGGTGAGCTTGGGCGCATGACACAGTACAAAGAAAAGGGCGAGGGAAAGCAGAATGTTAGCGCAGGGTTATTTGACTATCCGGTGCTTATGGCTGCGGATATTCTTCTGTACGGCGCAAAATATGTGCCTGTTGGTGCAGACCAGACCCAGCATGTAGAGCTGGCACGTGATATAGCAATACGCATGAATAATAAGTTTGGTGAACTATTTACGCCTCCAGAAGCAGAAAAGGCTCAGATTGAATTTGCAACACGAGACGAACGATTGCGTGTTCGTGATCTTGCCGACCCGTCAAAAAAGATGAGCAAGTCTGATGATTCTGGCAAGGGTGTGATATTCCTCGGAGACGAACCAGAGGTAGCTGCTAAGAAGATAATGAGTGCAACCACAGATAGCATAGGCAAGATAGCCTACGATTTTGACAAGCAGCCAGGGGTTAGCAATTTGCTCGACATTCTTGCTGCACTTACTCAAACGCCGATTACAGATGTCATTGCCAAGTATGAAGGTCAACAGCAATACGGTGCCCTAAAGCAAGATGTAGCAAATACAGTGAAGAAATTCCTAGTGGATTTTCAGACAAAACTTGGCGACGTCCAGCAGAGTGCTATTGAGACAAAGCTGCAATCATCGGAAACAACCATGAATGAAGTTGCCAACCAAACGCTCGCCAAGGTTCAAAAGGCCGTTGGCCTCCGACGATAACGATGCGTAAAGTTGTCGTCGACCAAAATCACCAGCAGCGATTAGATGTGTTTGCGCATACGCAACTCCCCGAGCTTAGTCGGAGTTCAGTGCAAAAGCTTATTGATGAGAAGCGTATTACAGTCAATGGCAATAAAGAGAAGACAGGCTACAAGCTTAAACAAGGTGACGCAGTAACAATAGACTTTGACTCCAATAGCCTGAAGGAAGTGCCAGAAATTGATCTACCCGTACTGTATGAGGATGACGACTGTATTGTTATTAACAAGCCAGCAGGGGTATTAACGCATAGCAAAGGTGCATTTAACCCAGAGGCAACGGTGGCTAGCTTCGTCAGGAGCAAAGTGCACTTTCCGGCCAATGACGATCCAAACGATCGTGCTGGCATTGTGCATCGCCTGGATCGGGCTACGAGTGGTGTCATAATCTGTGCCAAGACACCCGCAGCCCTCAAATGGTTGCAGAAGCAGTTCGCCCAGCGTAAGGTCAAAAAAACCTACGTAGCTATCATCGAGGGGCAGTTGGAACCAACCACAGCAGTTATCGACATGCCTATCGCCAGGAACCCACGCAATCCGAAGACTTTTCGTGTAGCAACAAGCGGTAAGCCAGCAAAAACGCTATATCGTACCGAGAAGATAACACCAAGCCACAGTATGCTTATCCTTGAGCCAGAAACTGGCCGCACACACCAACTTCGGGTGCATTTAGCACAACTTGGGCATCCAATTGTTGGTGACGAGCTATATGATGGCGCTCCAGCCAAACGCATGATGTTACATGCCAATAAGCTAGAAATTACGCTGCCGAATAGACAACGACACACGTTTGTTGCAGAAATACCTCAAACACTGCAAAATAGTCTAGTATGAGCAGTGTTTTGCAACACCCCACAACCGCCGCAGATGTGGAGCGCTTCATTGGTAGCCCCTCACATGGAATGTTGTTGGTCGGCTCGCTAGGTGTTGGCAAAACACATTTGGCGACGTATATTGCGAGTGCTTTGCTCGACATTGCACCCGAACAGGTTACTTCATATCCATACTTTACACATGTTGCTCCTGGCCCAAGTATCTCGATTGATCAAATACGCGAACTTCAGCGTGCTTTTGTGCTTAAGATTCCGGGCGACAGGACGGTCAAGCGAGTTGCCTACATTGAGTCAGCAGATACAATGACCCACGAGGCACAAAATGCATTACTTAAGTTACTCGAGGAGCCACCTGCGGATAGCGTATTATTGCTGAGCGCTAATCACGAACACTCTTTATTGCCAACAATTCGCTCTCGGCTTCAGACGATTATTGTTCGTCCACTTACAGGGCAACAAATGAAAAGCGTGTTTAGTGACGAGGAGATTGTTCGCATAGCAAGTGGTTTACCAGGGTTGGCTGTTAGCATGCAATCCACAAAAGACCATCCGCTGGTGAAAGCAATTGCCCAGGCAAAGGAAATTCTTGGCATGTCAGTGTATGATCGCCTTCTACAAGTTAACGACTTAAGTCGTGACAAGGATGCCACCATGGCGCTTCTGCAAGGATTAATACTTGTCTGTCGTGCGGCTATGCGTAAGACCAATGCTCTTCGATGGCATAAGGCGCTAAAAGCCACGCTTGCTGCTGATAACGCGTTGCAAAAAAGTGCCAATAGTAAGCTTGTTTTGACAAATCTGATGGTGCAATTGTGATACAATAACAGGCACATGTTAGAACTTGCCTTTGTTTTAGGGTTTGGCCTGCTGGCGTATCACGGCGCGACAATTCGTGACGAGGAGCTGTCTGTATTGCCACGCAAAATTAGTGACAAGATTGGACAGCTTTGGGATATTGCGCACAAAGGTATGCGTGAAAGTCACTTCGTGAGGGCAGAGAAGGCACTTTTGACCATTCTCAAAATTGATGAAAAGAATGCCGCAGCCTATAACCGCCTCGGAATACTCTATGCCAAGCAAAAGGAGTACAAAGATGCCATAGATTGCTTCGAAATTGCATCTAGCATCGAAACAAGTGCATCGAGCCTGCATAACCTGGGCCTCATCTACTATGAAACCGAAAATTACGACAAGGCTGCAACCGCTTTCGAGCAAGCGCTCAAACTCGAAGACAATCTGGCCGCGCGACATATTGCGTATGCAAAAGTACAGGAGCGCCTCGGCAATGACAAACTCATGTTCCAGGAGCTGCAGCGGGCAATTGAGCTAGAACCAACCAAAGAGTCCTACGAGTTACTTTATAAGGCCTACATTAACAGGGGTATGGATGAGGAAGCAAAGGCGATAAGTACCAAGATCAAGCACGCTTCACGTTCTACTACCAAGCCAAAGCGTGTTATCAGGCCAAAGCGGCGCGTTGTCATCTAGAGTTCTTGCTATTTAACCCCTGTTTTGGTACACTTTTTGGGTGTTTGAAAAGAGCACATGCCACCTTAGCTCAGCTGGTTAGAGCACCTGTTTTGTAAACAGGGGGTCGTCGGTTCGAATCCGACAGGTGGCTCCAGTCACATGCAACGTTAGTTACAGGTGGCTCCAGTCACATGCAACGTTAGTTA
>JAGQNJ010000057.1 GCA_020428115.1 Candidatus Saccharimonadota bacterium | reverse complement strand
AAAGCAGTTTGAGGATGTATATAGTCAGCCGCCAGATTGGTATCACGGTAACTGGCAGACTTTCAATGCGGCATATCTTGCTTCGTCGGTGGGCGACTTCGCCAATGCAAGTGCACGAAGTTTTAGCCCGCCAAGTAGCTCTGGATCGAGTGGGTTTTCTGGTGGCGGTGGCTTCTCCGGCGGCGGAGGCGGCGGAGGCGGCGGAGGCGGCTGGTAAGCTCTACGAACATGTCGGCTGCTACTCAGCAGTGTTGAAGTACGCTATTTACGGTGCTTATTCTGTCGTTTGCTTAGTTTCGCCATGCTTTGCATTGCACGGCGACGCAGCAAGTAATTAACGACTGCAGCAAAGATACCAATACCGATAAGTATGTAGAAGGTGGTAAAGAGCTTGCCGAGCGGTGTCTTAGGAGTAATGTCGCCATAGCCAACCGTTGCAAGCGTTACAACACAGAAATAGAGAGAATCAAGCCATGTTAGCTTCTCGATAAAGTGGTAAAACACGACGCCAATACCGAGCACAGATCCACCAAGCAGCAAAATATAACGCAGTCGTGGTGGGGGTAGTTGCTGTGTATCCATCGTATGTACCGTACCGTTTTTGAGCAAGGCTGTAAAGGCTTAAGCTAGTTGAAGCATGTGAATATGCTGTATACTGGATGCATATGGAACCCGCATATCACTCCCATGATGTTGCCATGGTAGAATCACAGACCAACAAGCGTGAGTACCTAAAGTTCGGCGGTGTATTGCTGGTTATTGCAGTCTGCGCAACCGTTATGAGTACTGTTCTTGGCTTTGACTGGCAAGAGTGGATGCGCTGGTTTATGGGCGGATTCTTTATCATATTCGGTAGCTTTAAGCTTATTAGGTATGAAATGTTTATTACGATGTTTCCTATCTACGATCCGCTTGCGCGCCGTTTCAAGCTCTACAATTACGCCTACCCATTCATTGAGCTATTCCTTGGGTTTTTGTATGTTGCCAATCTGTTAGAAGTGCCCCGTGATATAGTTACAATTGTACTGCTGAGCATTGGTGCGTACGGTGTCTCACACTCAATTTCATCCAATAAAGGCATTAAATGCGCATGCCTGGGCAACATAATAAAGTTGCCATTATCTTCGGTCACGTTGTTTGAAGATGTGCTTATGGTTGCAATGGCTGCTATAATGTTGATAAGCTACTTTGTAGTTTAGGGAGAATGTTGTGAAAAACTTACTCGTGCAGATGTCACGTAATAGCAAACTGATGATTCCGGTGGTTGGAATTGTTGCAATGAGCCTGTTTATAGGTGGCTACATTATTAGGGATGGTCAGATTACCAACCGAAAAGAAGCAGAGCAGCAAGCCGAGACAGCCAACAAGGCGCCAGATAACTTGACACAGCTCGAACAGGAACAAAAGACCGAATCGACTGAGCAAACCGCGAACGAGACGGCAACCAGTACTGAGAAAGAACAAGAAACTGAGGAAAGCAAAAAAACACAGCAAGAAGTTGCGAAGGTTTCAGTAGCTGTTCGTGCAAGTGCCTCAACTGATGCAATTGCAGTGGTAGGTACACTTGGCACAGACAAGGCCGGGACGTGTACGGTGACAGTAACGCAAAAGGGTGTAAAGCTAGCCTCTGAAACAAATCGGGCTGTAAATGGTGAATGCACGATAACGATACCGCGACCAGAAACGAGCGGCGAAATAAAAATTCAGCTTACCTACGCTGCCACTGATCTGTCAGCCAAGGGTATTGGCGACCAAACAATAACGCTTTAAGCGATATCTCTACGTCGGAAGGCGACCCAGGCAATAATGCTACTTGCCAGAACAACAGCGACTATAAACAGCATATTGCGCCACTGGTACGTTCCTTCTAGGATTTCGGAGGCGTGATAGTAGTGGAATGGGAAGGCGCGACTTGGCCATTTGAGCCAGCTTGCGGCGCCAGAAAGGGACACGATGATATAGCCGCCAAGGGCGAATAAGGTCGCAAGCCCGACACTGGCGACGCGTGCTTTACCAAAACTTGTAATCATATAGGCCACCGTGCCAAACGAGAGCGCCAGAAGTGTACTGGCAAGCGTTGCTAGTGCAATATCCTTGCTAGGTACAGCAAGATCGACAAGCTTGCTCATGATGACAGTTGTGAGCATACCAACCATCCCGACGGCAAATAGTATGACTACACCGACAAGTGCCTTGCCAGCAAGCAGCGCACGTCGCGAAACGGGTCGACTCATGAGTAGCTCGATAGTCCCGTCCTTTTCCTCGCGGGCAATGAGTGAACTACCAAGAGTAATAGCCAAAATACCAAGCAACATCGGCATCATTAGATAGAATACCTGGCTGCTTAAATAGCCTGTTGGCGAGAAGAAATCGCTAGTATCAGAAAACAGTGCGCGGGTCGATTCGGGTATTTGCGAAAAAGATTGTTCTAGCTGTGCAGCCTGATCCTTGAAGGATGGATAAAAGATAAGATTCAAAAATATAAAGCCAACGAGTGCAATACACCACCACATGATAAACCAGCGTTTTTGCCACAAACCCCATTTGATGAGCGCCCACATTAGCTTGTCCTCTTTTCGTAGTAGCGCATGAATTCTTCCTCCAGATTTAGCTCTTTTGTCGCGAGGTGCTGCACGTCGTGCTTGGCCAGCAGGGCAAATAGCGGCGATAGCTCACCGTGAACATGCAGACTAACACTGCCATCAGCATTACTAGTGAGTTTAGTCTTTTTGAGTTTACGAAGCTCAGCCAGTGGCGCTTTGCCGGCGAAGGTAATGTCGAAGGTTTGGGATGCTTCGACAGCGAGGTCACTAATTGTACTCTGGCTCACGAGCTTGCCTTCTTTGATGATTGCGACTCGGTCGCAGATTTTGCGAACTTCAGCCAAGTTGTGACTACTAATAAAAAATGTCGTACCTTGTTTTTTTGTATCTGTGACGAGTTTATAAAATGCTTCTTGCATGAGGGGGTCAAGACCATCAGTCGGTTCGTCGAGTATTAGTAGTTCGGGTTGGTGCATAAATGCTTGGATGATACCTAGCTTCTGGCGGTTACCCTTAGATAAATCTCCGATTCGCTTGTTGGAGCTAAATTGAAACATGTGTACGAGTTCATCAACATAGGTTTTCTTTTTGGGTTTTTGTAGGTCTGCCATGTATGCAAGGAACTGTTTCCCGTTCATTTTTTCGTAGGCTGCAAAATCCCCAGATAAATAGCCAATTCGGTGGCGTATCTTGAGACTATCTTTGACAATATCTAGCCCGAGGATCGTCGCACTGCCCGAAGTGGGCTGTATGAAATTAAGAAGGGTCCGTATAGTGGTTGATTTGCCGGCACCATTTGGGCCCAGAAACCCGAACACCTCACCTTCATGAATTGTGATATTGAGATCCTTGAGGGCAAAGGGCCCGTGTGAGGCATATCGCTTGCTCAGGTCTTTCGTGGTTATCACGGCCTGTTGTTCCATAATTGTATGGTAGCATACAAGGGACATGAAACGTGCTAGTGCTTTTGAAGTTCGGCAAAATTTTGTGGCTCTGCTGGTATCTGCGACAGGGTTTATAGCGTGTGCCATACTGGCGCAAAGCAACTGGATTGAGCCTGTTGAGCTATGGGTTTTGCGACTGATATATGGTATAAGTGGCACATTTGCGCCACTGGTATACGGTATTACTCAAATGGGAAGCGTTGGTGCTTGGCTTGTGCTGGTGTGTATGGCCATTGCCCTCAGGCGCAAGCAAATTGCAGCGGTACTATTCGCCAACGGTCTGCTGGCATATGCCGTGGCCTCAATGGCTAAGTTTGTGGTTGCACGTCCACGGCCGAGCGTGCTCTATCCTGATATTGTCGTACGGCTCGAGGTAGGGTTTGGCTACG
>JAGQNJ010000056.1 GCA_020428115.1 Candidatus Saccharimonadota bacterium | reverse complement strand
GCCAATTTATAGGCACGTTTGCCCTCTATTTTGATAGCACTAAAGGCTGGTGGGATTTGATCGATTTCACCCACAAATGACTGAATTGCTTGTTCAACCGTGGTTTTATCAGGAATCTGCTGCTTTGTCTCCGTTATCACGCCTTCTGAGTCATCAGTTGTTGAGGTTTTGCCAAGCTCCATTTCTACCTCGTACACCTTGTCGAGCTTCGAGAATTCCTGTGCTCGCTTACAATAACTACCTACAAGAATGGTTAACAACCCCGTGGCTTGTGGATCGAGCGTTCCAGCATGACCCACACGAATCTTCCGCACCGCACTGCCCTGTTGACCGGCAGAGCCGGCCACACCGGCGTGCTTGTGGTGCATCGCGGTGTCAGCTAGCGTCTTTCGCTCACTCTCCGTATCGCTTATACGGTTCGCTCGCTCCTCCTGGCTTCCTTGCACTGCATCCACATGCAAAAGTCGTGCGACTTTTTCATTTTCAGCTTTCTGTAGAATTCCGCGTACTTTGGCGACCACGTCAAAGCTCGTCCAGCCCTTGGGCTTATCTATTAGCAATAATCCATCCACAGCATAAGTATACCCTACAGTAGGTGCCTCTAGGCGGGGGGCATCATTGGTGGGGGAGGAACCGGTGGTGGCTGTGGGGGTGTGTGTGCAGCGGTTTGCTCTGGTGGTAGACCTGTATCAGGTGGCACAAGTGATGTGGGCAACTGAGTTGGTGCCGATGGTTGCGCCATAGGGTTTGCAGGTGCAGAGGTAGATGTGTCAGTAGACTGTGGTACCACGGGTGCCGAAACAGGCGAGGCTGTCCCTGCTGCGGTGTTATGAACGCCCTGTACGTCCATATCAAGAGGTTGTGAGCCAACAGCAGCAAGTGGTTCGAAGCGATCCTGGGTTCCGTGCTTGGCCGCATCTTCTACCGCTTGTCGCGCGGCGTCCAGATTGGCTGAGGCTACTGGCTGACCTTGAGTCTGTGGTGTGGCGCCAAGAGTACTCTGCGTATGCTCAAGTGTCTTTTGGGTGTGTGATGGAGCACTGAGTGGATCAATCGATGGCTCTAGATCTTGTGGTCTACTGTTGGCTGTCAGTGTTCCGCCCATTGTGGGTGGCTCATATGCCATATTTGAACCAGGTCGTGGTTGAACTTGAGGTTCGGCTGGTTTGGATGCAGCTGAAGTGCTAGGCATATCTGTATCAGGCAGGCTTTTTACGTCGCCAATGGCCCCTGTTGTTGGAGTTACCGACGGGGTTGGCATTGCTTGGCTCGCTGGTGAGATGCTTGGAAGTGATGGTGCAGTGTCCTCAACTGGTGGCAATTGTGGCTCCTTTGCAGCCTTATCCGGAGCTACGGCTTGTTCTATCTCGGCTAATGTTTTACCCTCCTCCGGTTCTTGGGCATCTGCACCTTTGGCCTCACTCTCGTGTTCGATATGCAGTGTGCCAGCATCGTCCTTGGCGTCCTCAGTAGAGGCACTGCCCGTTGCTAAGTCCTTGCCACCCGCCACCATGCTTGGCTGTAGTTTTGTGGCAATAAGCTGCTGGTTGGCACCAGCGGCCATAAGCTTAGCACTGAGGCTCATGGTACGCGCACTCGTTTTGTCGTTACTAAACCGTTTGGTTTCGGCAACTATACCCGTGAGATACGCTGTTGCCATTTGAGCATCAAAGCTATCTGGCTGCATCGCTTCACTCAGATCGACAAGCATTTCACTGAGGCTACTTGCGGTGTTATCCTCGAGATTCAGGGTTGCAATGTTGCCACCAATACCGTTATTTATGGCAATCACCGTGGCGTCATGCAAAATTCGGCCATGCGCTGTAATTGCATTATCGATGTCACTCTTTGATTGCACGCCAAGCGCCACCACAACATCTACATTAAAGTCGCCTTGGCTAAACTCTAGGTCTTTTTGTCCCAAGCTGCTTTTGTACGGGGTAATGAATATCTTGACAACGGTATCCTCTACCTTGTACCGGAGCTTGTCGGCCTTGGCCTTGTCGAGAGCAATAATAAAGTCACGGAGGCTATCGGTGTTTTTCTCGATTGTTTCTTCGGGTTTTAGGAACTCAAGTGTTGAGGGAATTTTGCCGCTAAATACTGCTGTAGCATGCTTGCCCAGCTTGTTGAGAAACAGTGTAAAGCCGATACAGGCTGCAAGCTGATCGACACTTGGGTTAGATTTGACCGTTACAAGCACGTTTGTTGCTTGCTGTAAGCGATCGATAATGCTCTGTTTGGCAGTTTGGTTTTGATCCATAGTTTTTGTTTTTTGATTTATGTCTGTAATACTACCATAAGCGTCATTGTTTGTCTAGTATTATGTGGCATTTTGTGTGTTCGCTCCTTGCCCTACCGCGCAACGTGACGGCACGCTACATAAATGAACTCTATAACAGGGCTTGTATAGTTTAGGTTTTTCTTATATACTCTAGCTTCGAATTAAGTTTATAAGGAAATTAGATGCCGATCATCCAATCTGCAAAGAAACGAGTACGTATTGCTAACAAAGCAGCAGTACGCAACAGCAAAACCAAGCGATCCTTGCGAAGTGCGCTCAAGGCGTTTCAAGCTGCGATCACTACTGGTGACAAAACAAAAATAGCCAAGGCACAGGTCGAAGCACAAAGCGCAATTGATACTGCAGCCAAGAAAAATGTTATTCACAAGAACAAAGCTGCGCGCAAGAAATCACAGCTTGCCAACCAGGCTAAATCAGCCGGCGTTACTGCTACCAAAAAGAAGCCAGCAGCAAAAAAGCCTACTGCAACCAAAACGAAACCTGCTGCTAAAAAAGCTTCAGCCAAAAAGAAATCTGCCTAGTACACAAAGCGTGCAAACTTAGCTAGCTTGTGTAAGTGTCATGAGGTAATGCCGCATGGCGGCATCTGCATCAATCGACTGCGTTTTGAGCCGTATATCCAGATCGAGTGTTTGCTGTATCAGCTTACGGAGACGCGTAGCGCTCATACCTCGAACAGCGCGTGCCGCCTTGGTCACGACAAATGGACTAATACGCGCTTGCTTGGCTATCGTGTCTGGTGGCGCCCCGTTACTCGCCTGTACAAGTGCAAGTATGTGGAGCTGCCACGCCACCATCGCTAGAATCGCAAGAGGCTCTACTCGTTGTCTACGTTGATCATCGTACAAGGCCTGCGCTTTCGCACCATTACCTGCAAATGCCGCATCCAACAACTGGAAAGTGCTACTTTGTGGGAGCGGTTCGCACAGAAGTGCAATGGTCTGGGTAGTGATGGTCGGCGCATATGCTATAAGCTTGGCGAGCTCGTTAGCAAGTAGCGTCTGGTCAGTACCAACCGTATCAAGTAATCGCTGAGCAGTTTGGCGGTCAAGCTCCCCTCCCTGGCTTTTGGCTTCTGCTATCAACCAGCCTACCGGGTCCTTCTCCGCACTATTGAACTCGCTATACTTTGTGAGCTTGCGCAATAATTTGTAGGCTTCTGTACGCTTATCAAGCTTATCCGCAATCAATATAACCGAGATTGTTTCTGGTATATTTAGGGCAATCTTCTCCAGTTGCATAACCAATAATTTATCGCTGGTAAAATCGCGAATTATGACAAGTCGGTGCGCTTCAAACATCGGTACATGACTAATTGCATCAATAATGTGTTCATGTCCTTTGTCGGCAGCATCAATTCTAACTATGTCGAGTGACTTATGCTGCTTGGTTAGCTCACTGGTGCGTGCCTTTAATGCCACATCACGTGCATGAGTGTTCGTGCCTACAAGCGTATATATCATTTTAGACCGTATTTTTCTGCTTCGTGGTGCTTCCAGTGCTGCTCCCACCGTGCATCCATTTTGGCGCGATACGTCTGGCTTGCATTCTGATCAAGCGCGGCCATAAGCTGCACCGCTTTGATCAGGA
>JAGQNJ010000055.1 GCA_020428115.1 Candidatus Saccharimonadota bacterium | reverse complement strand
CTACATTGCATCAAGCCGCCCAACACTGCTTGCACGCGGTTACGAAGCTCGACCTTGGCGTCTTCTAGATCCTTTTCGTTCACGGTGACATGTGACTGCTTTTTGCTAAATATACCCGTAAGCCCTGTGAAGAAGTTTTTACTCTGAGTTATTGCCTTTTGCACATCTGCCTTCGGGAAAAACGGTATAACAATATAAAATTTCTTATCCATGATATTTGTCTGTGCAGCAAGCTGGGATATGTAGTCTATGTAATCTTCCATCAGTAGGGCCAGCAGCATGTTGTCATGTTCGGCTCGTATTTTGTCGAGACGCTCAATATACGGCCGGATGTCGACCTTTTGGGATCGCACAAAAATCTGCAGGGGAAAATACAGTGAATTCAGGAATGCCTGATAGCCACTTTCGACCCCTTCGCGCTCCTGAGGGCTCATCAGATCAAAGTTGATTGATTTGAGCATCACAACTGACCTGAATGAACCGTCATTCATGATCACTAAGCCGTCTCTGATTTCGGCAATCTGGAGCATGTTCTGGGTGCTGATTGGGTTGGCTTTTGGTTCAGGGAAGTTGCCGGCTTTCTGTGCGCCACCTACAACCGGTCCAGGCCCAGGTTGCTGTGGGGCAACGCCAGGCGGCGCCACCGTCGGAGCTTGAGGATAACTACTGGTATTTTGTGGTTGATTTGGGTTCATTTTTGCTCTGCCCACCGAAGGCTTTCGTTAATGCAGCGATATAACAACTTCATCCTGATCCGATTCACCCGCCGGACTATGGAGGGAAATGCTATCAGGGGTTGAAGCGCCTTCTTTGACATCTTGTAGTATACCAGTGTCGCTTACGCTTGTCATGCTTGTTGCGCTAGGAGGTTGTTTGACTGGTGCCTCAGGCTGTGACTGCGGACTAACTGGTGCTGGTGTCGGGTATTGTTCACTTTGTTGAGTGGATGAAGCTTTCGGTACGGCAGGAGGCGTAGGTGCAGATATGATTGGTGATGTCGGCAGGGGCTGCTGAGCAGTGGCAGGTGCAGTAGGTTGTGGTGTTGGTACAGGCGCAGTATTTGTTGCGGTTGACGGCGGTAGTGGCTGAGCCTGCTGAACTGGAGGTGTCTGCGCTGCTTGAGCCTGTGTCATGGTGCGCATTTTATCCAGGAGTTCCTGGTGATGTTCTTGCTCACTCTGAGCAATCATAGCATCCATTTGCTGGGCAACAGGGTTAGCCTGGGCATCGAGAACATCATCAGAGCTTTTTATTTCAACTGCTGGTACAGACTGGGGTAGATTATTGATATCGATGAGACGATCCGATGGCGCACCCGAAGCTGGCTGTCCGATCTGCGCGCCAACAGCATCCTTGACCGCCCAGCCTCGCGTGTCCAGAGTCGAAGCCAGTGCCTTCAGACGGCTATGCACCTCATCTTGTGAGAACCCTTTAGTTAGATGCTGCTCAACTTGCTTTGGGGCCGTGATGGTGACAAGTTCCTGAATTCCATCTTGGTCCCAAATACGCCGCCTGGGGTAGAGCATAAACTTAATCTTTGCCAGTAGCCAAACTTCTGACGATTGTTGCCCGCCAAAGGGGGCAGCCAATAATCCAAAAAACACAATTGGGGGTATAAACGGTATCGCCAGAAACCATTTGACCAGCACTAACCTATACGCCACAAAGCCAAGCACTACGACAATAATTGCATAGATAAACTGCCGTAGGCTCAGAGGCCCAAGGAGTTTATCCTCTGCCTCAATATCCTGAATAACCTTATACTGCGCCATTACGCTTTAGTATATAAGAGTGACCAATTTAGAGCAAAAAGCTAAGCCAACTCTCGTTTTATTGTCGTGTACCACTTAGAAGACCGCCAGGCAATAATTTGCTAAGCGCTTCAAAGTCGCGATCAAGGCTTACGAGTGGTACTCGGTATTGCTTGGCAAGGGCAGCAATCCATAGGTCATTGTGTGAAAGTGCTCTGCCTTTCTGCTTTGCATACTTGTATAGCTCGGCATAATGGGTGGTTGTTACGTTGGTTATATCTAAAATCTCAACGCTATCTGTGGCAAGGAATTTTTGAAGTATTCTCTCGTTCTCTTCAGCTTTGGCTCCGTTCGCAAACCCGTAGCGTAGCTCACCTATAGCAATGACAGGTAGTAACAACTGATTAGCCTTAGCGATCTCCACAACAATGGCCTGGCTGCCTTTTTGTAGGGCGCTATACGCGCTCGTATCAAGTATCAAGTCCCATCTCCTTGGCAGCTAGGCGTTTTTGCTCGCTTTTAGCGGAGTCTATAGCTGCAAGCGTGGCAGAGTCCATAACATTACTGCCAATAAACCAATCCAGAGATGTTACGACATCGTTGTTGGTTGTTACACCTGCACTTGCAGACAGTTCATCAACGACAATATCGTTTAGACTTCGCCCGCTAAGCTGCGCTCGCTTTCTAAGGTATCTGTCTACCTTGGGCGGAATATTACGAATGGTATACTGTGTTGACTTCATGCCTACAGTATAGCATGTTTGCATGCACGCTGTCAATAAAGCTTCATCGCGTGTAGTCTGCCTCAATATCCTGAATAACCTTATACTGCGCCTTACCCTACCTATAGTTGTCCGGTCTTGCTCCTGGTGTTGGGGGCCCTTGTGCAGGGGGTTGCTGCTGGTCGCCCGAACGTCGCTCAGTATTACGTCGCTCAACACCAGATTCTGTTATGTAAGGAGCCAGCGCACCTCCGGCTGCAAACAGGTCACGATAGTTACGCGCTTCTTCACCAACGCGCCCTGCAGCACCGCTCGTAGGATCATATCCAGAGGAGCCAGGAGGCAATGGATTACCATCTGGATCTCTGCCGAGACCGCCGGTTGAACCTTCGAATTGCTTCGCGATACGCGCACCACGCTGTAAGATTTCTTGTGCATCCGTACCAGACATGCCTCTGCGATCTTCATCAGTTGCAGTACCATCTAATACACGTTTTGCTCTCATAACTTCCTGTGACATGGTTGTCCATGTATCTGCATTTTGTTGCAGCATTTGGTAGCTGCCTTGTTTCTCGTCGATCTCTCGCATCATTGCTAAACCATTTGCATTCATTTGACCATTATTACCAATAGAGTAGTGCTTCCACTGGCGATTCTGGTTTTGTTGTTGAAAACCTGCACCGATCCATGCCCCATTTGCCTGATCTTGATCCATGCCCCAGCTTCTGCTGGAGGTCGCATAGTTATTAAGAATATTGTCTTGTTGTTGCTGAGTGAGCACTTTTGTCATCTCGTAAGAAAGGGATTTTTGATATGCCGCTTGGTTACCTCCCCATCTTTCATCAGCTCGTTCAACCGTAGCTACGTCATACATTGTACCACCTAGGTTCGCCAATTGAGTAACTTGCCCATTTGCGCCTGTACGAAAATCGCGACCAGCTTGGTAGCCGGCTGCCTGGAGTTGTGAAGCTGTAGCCCCTCTCTTGACTCTTCTCAACAGATCTTTATTAGTGTTAAGTGCACGTATCTCATCATCAACTCCTGTGTCAATTTGTGCCTGCATTTCCTTTTCGGTCTCGAGTCTTTGCGCAGACATTGCTGCCTCTATGTTATATCCCCCAACTCGGTTAGCCGCAAAACCTGCAACTCCTGCAGCTCTACGTCCCAACCAGGTAGATCTATCTCGTGTGCTCGCCCAGCTATTGAGAGCATTATATTTAGTAGTTCTACCCTGTAGTGCGCCTGCTTCGTACTTCCTTTTTGCGATCTCTTTTCTGGATTTTGTCATCTCTCCAACTCTTGAGGAGCTCTTCGTTATAGCGCCATAGATTCCTGTTAGGGCTCCGCCTGCTAGTTTGAATGCAAAAGGTATAAGGAAAAGAGGTAGTATTTGTAATATAAAGGCAACAATTGCTGCTGTGGTGTTACTTATATTAGAAACAGCAGTTGTTGAAGATAATTGGGCTGGTGTTATATCGTTTGCAGCTAATATAGTAATGCTAAGAATGTCTGATATCACAAAAACAACTGTAATTATTGGGTACATCAACAGAGCTTTAAACAATAGATCCCACCATTGTTTAAAATATTTTTCTGTATTGGGGAGACAATATAGTGCAAATGCAACAGGGCTAATTAGTACAAGAAATAGTATCAGGCCTTTGCGTATAATAAGTGTTGCAAAAACTGTTAGTACTGCCAAT
>JAGQNJ010000054.1 GCA_020428115.1 Candidatus Saccharimonadota bacterium | reverse complement strand
TAAAAGTCAAATTTTCAACCAACCACCGACCGCCACGCCGTTTCTGCCGTTTTCGGCAGCCGACCCGACAGGACTGGATTTTCTCAACTGAAAAAAGAAATTCGGCGGGGGAAATCCAAAAACAATCAAAATCCAGGGCTGGCGGGGCGGGTCAGTCTTTGGCTGGCAAACGGCGGGGCTGGTTTCGCAGATTGTCCTCTTTTTTCCAGCTCACTTCTGTCCTTATCTGTTGGCTTTTGCTAAAATAGGTTCTAGCGTTTCGGTAGAAATGCTCCAGAATATGTGTTGAAAAATTATTACACATCTGTTAATATAATCGAGTTATGGCAAAAAAAGGCGGAAAGCGAAAAGTTCTAGGATTGGTATCTGACGAGTCAGGCCATCGTATTTACTATACCCGCAAAAACACACAAAACACCCCTGATAAACTCGTACTCCGCAAGTACGATCCTGTGCTACGTAAGCACGTAACTTTTACTGAAACCAAGAAAAACCTCGGTCGCAACGAAGTCAAAGGCCGCAAATAATAACACTGCTAGTTAGGCTAGATTAGACCTTGCCTTATACGCTCTGCCAGCTCTGGTAGAACTTCCTGGGCATATGCAACGTACTTTGGATCAATGTGCTCAGGATCTGTCTCATCTAGCATCATATCGAGTACATCAGACACCGGCTTGAGACTTTTGTATATGATGTCACTAGCCACGAAGGTGTCTGCGTCAGGGCGTACTGCTCGTGCTAGTGGAAGAAAGCGATTGTAGTAATCATGAGCTTCTGCACTAAGCATGTCTGAGTCATTATCAGGATTCGCAGGTGGTCGTACAAATTCAGCAGCTTGTTTAACTGAATCCGGGTTCATAAGTCCTGCATAGGAGTAAAGCGTCACCGCAGTAGCGGTACGAAGGACGTGCTCTGCCACATCTTGTGCCAGGCTTTCGCCACCTGATTGTTGCTCAATACTCATATGCTAGTTATAACACTGTCACAAAGATATAGCAAGATCGTCAAGCTGTTGAATGGCAGGACTTTCGGTACAGTTATAGAACTTTAACTCTTCTGGCTATGTATGAAGACATGGGTCTTAAAGATACGGAAGAGTATGCAAAGATACTAGCCGAATCAGGTACAATTGTAAATATGAAGCGACTTGATGTGCCATTTGTCGGCAATGATGAAAACCCAAGTGATAAGTGTGTTCCCGCAGTTGTGGCCATGGTGCTAGCCTACTTTATGCCCGAACGCACGTTTACAATGCCCGAGGTTGAGCAGATGTGTGGCTATATACCCGGGAAAGGTACCTGGAAGACTCAGCTCCTACTGAGCCTGCACGACCTTGGTTTTCAGACGGAGTGGATTGAGGACTTTGACCACCATAAGTTTGTAGCAGACCCAGAAGGCTATCTTGCAACCATCCTCGATAAAGAAGCCTTGGACTGGCAAATTGCGAATAGCGACCTTCCGAAAGAGGCAGATCGCATGCGTCAGTACCTCAACGAGGGCCTCCCGCTAGAACAGCGTAAGGGTACTCGCCAAGACATTAAAGACTACCTAGATGAAGGCTGGCTGGTGATGCTTGAGGTGAACGAGAACGTTATCGCTGGTATCCCTGGTTACTTGGGGCACGTGGTGCTCGTTGTTGGCTATGATGACACAAATGTCACCATACATAACCCCGACGGCAATAATGGCAATAAGCCAAACCAGGTCGTTAGCTGGGAACTGCTTGAAGAAGCTTGGAAAGAGTTCGGCGGATCGTATTCTATGTACGCATTCAGGAAAGCTGTTGAAAATGTCAAAAAGAAGTAGAGTAAAAAGGAAGCAGAAACAAAAACGCAGAACAAACATGGTCAAGAAAGGCAGGATGTATTCAGGCAATTTACCGCCCGGCTTTACTGTTAAGCTTGCCGCAAACTTTGGAACTGAAGAGCCATTTGTTGCCCGCGTATGGATACAAACAAAAGACATACTGGATCGTATGGTAGTACAAGATAAAGATGAGGCACTTTTTCGTTTTGACCGAGTCATTGAGCAGCTCACCACAGCCAGGATACACTTAACAAAAATTGAGGATAAAAATTTCAAAGAGCTTCCAACATTTGACCAACAAGCTGAATATGTAGCGTTCTACAATGCTATATGGTACGCATACAAGGATAGATTCCAACTATTCATGAGGGAGCTGGGCTTTGATGTAGGCTTCATGTTCCAGACTGATAAGGAGTTTGAGAAAGGTGCTGCAAAGTTTCTGAAAGATCACCCAGATGCAGAAGTTTTTATTAAAAACGCACGAAGAGACCGTACAGACTGGCAAAATGCTCTGGCGATACACCGGAACAATCTACACACAGGCGACAGAAGAAGCCAACCACATGATATGGATAACCCCATCGATGCCAGAATAACGTTTGATAATATTTGGCAAGCTATTGAAGAGAACTTTGTGTACCTTGGGAATGAGATTATGGAAGAGGGCTGGACAATCGCCCACGTGCCAGAAAAAGATCGCGACAAGACAATACCGAAGAGATTCATACCATATCTAAAAGGATTGCTGGACGGCACAATAAAACTACCTGGTACACAATAGGGCAAACGAGACTCGAACTTTTTAACAGGGGTGAAAACTATGAGTGAATTTAGCGATGTCGTAAAAAAGACCTCCTTACAGAGGTCAAAGTTTGGTCAGATTAGTCGAAATTGTTCTTGGCAGGGGCACGTGGAATCGAACCACGATCTAGGGTTTTGGAGACCCTTATACTAGCCGTTGTACTATGCCCCTATATCGCACTGTGTCTACAGTACTCTGAGCAGTAATAATACGGTATTTTCTCTGTTTTGTCAGCAGTATAAACCGCTTTTGTATGAAGGGATTAATCGGTATACAATAGAGGCACTATGTCGAAACTAATCACCAACAAGCCGGTTCTTATGATGCTTTATGGGTTTCCAGGATCTGGCAAAACGTATCTTGCCAAGCAACTCTGTGATACTTTGCAAGCTGCCCATGTAAGTAGCGACCGCATTCGCGGAGAGCTGTTCGAAAAGCCCCGATACGACAAAGCCGAAGATGAAATCGTGGAACACCTGATGCTATACATGACCCAGGAATTTCTCGATGCTGGTGTCAGCGTTGTATTTGACACCAATGCTAGTCGCTTTGCCGAGCGACGCACCCTGCGTGAACTTGCACAAAAACATCACGCCAAGCCGCTCCTTGTGTGGCTACAGATTGACCAAGAAACAGCCTTCGGGCGCATTTCTAAGCGCGATAAACGCAAGAAGGACGAAAAATACGCTCGACCATTTGATCGAACAGGATTTGAGGCGTACGTCGGTCGCATGCAGAACCCAAAACAGGATGAAGACTACATTGTATTGAGCGGCAAACATTCGTTCCCAATGCAGCGGAGCACGCTCATCAAGAAGTTATACGATCTAGGCCTCATTACCGCCGAACACGTCTCAGCTCATGTCGTGAAACCAGGGCTGGTTAATCTTATACCGGGCATGGACGGCGCAAAACGTAATATAACCATTAGGTAGGATATGGCCGTTAAACGGCTCACAATTCCAGATTTGGGTGTTGTAACGCTTCAAAAACGTCGGGGGACGCGCAGTATTAAGTTGATTCTGCGAGGAGACTCAATCAAAGTAACAATGCCCACCTGGGTTCCTTATGCCCAGGCACTTGCATATATTCAGGCCAAAAAACAATGGATACAGCAAAATACGACAGTCAGACCACAGATAAGTGATGGCAGCTACATCGGTAAAAGTCATCAGTTGCGCATTATTGAGTCGCAACATGATAGGCTACGAACAAGAGTGTCTAGCCAACATATAACGATTCAAGTACCTGCTGGGCATAGTGATACAGCAAGTTTACAACAGACTATGTTGCGCGCATCAGAACGTGCGCTCAAACAGCAATCAGCCCAATTAATAACACCTCGTGTGAATGATTTGGCGCTACAGCATGGATTTGACTACGGAGATATTCGCTACAAAAAACTACAAAGCCGTTGGGGTAGTTGCGATCAGCAGAACAATCTAACCTTCAACATTTTTTTGGTGCAACTGCCGTGGCCACTGATTGACTATGTTATTGTGCATGAACTTTGCCATACAAAAGAGCACAACCATAGCAAGGCTTTCTGGTCACTTGTTGAGGAGTGCATACCAAACTATAGGACTTTGCGTAAACAGCTCAAAGAACACCATACCCATGTAACAGCCATGGA
>JAGQNJ010000053.1 GCA_020428115.1 Candidatus Saccharimonadota bacterium | reverse complement strand
CAGATATCGAGATACCACTCCAAAAAGATAAGACCAAGCGGTATAGGTTTTTTGAAATATTACCAGGAGCTCTGAGTTGGTCTATTCTCATTCTGCCTTTTGTGCTGAGCATATTCTTCCCAACGTTCATTGCACTGATAATTATTGTGTTCTTTTTGATGTGGTTTGTCCGAGCAGTGGGGCTCAATATACGAGTTTTACAGGGGTGGCGCACTCTCCAAAAGCACAAACAATATGACTGGAACGAGATGCTTGATGAGTTGGAGCATCTCGACCCTAAAGGCCATAGCAAGGCGCTGCCAAAGTGGCATTACGAGGTTATTGAGCGGCTCAAAAACAAGCCAACACCAGTGCGACCTCACGACATCGTGCACGCCGTTTTTATTTTTGCCTATAACGAGACAATAGATGTGCTTGAACCAACGCTTCAGGCAGTTATCGACTCAGAATACGATATGAAAAACGTCATATTGGTGCTTGCATATGAGGCAAGAGATGGCGCCCAATCGGAGCAGGCAATGTTAACGCTTGCAAGGAAATACGGGCACAACTTCAAGCACGTCATGACTACTAAGCACCCCGTGACAGAGGGAGAGGTACGAGGTAAGGGAGGTAATTTTAACTATGCTGCGAGCAAGCTACAAGCCTATCTGGAGGATGTTCATATTGATCCGCGATTTGTGATGGTAACGGTGCTTGATTCTGATAATAGGCCACATCCTAAGTACCTCGCCGCGCTGAGCTATCTGTTTGCAGCGACTCAGAATCCGACTCGTGTTTCGTATCAACCTGTCCCGATGTATACCAACAACATCTGGGACGCACCAGCTTTGATGCGCGTGATTGCAACAGGGAACTCGTTTTGGAACATTGTGCTTTCGCTGCGACCTCATATGCTGCGGAATTTTTCGTCGCATTCGCAGTCGATGGACGGACTTATTGCAACCAAGTTTCTCAGTGCACGAACGATCGTCGAAGATGGTCATCAATTCTGGCGTAGTTACTTTACCTTTGATGGTGATTACGAAGTCTACCCAGTGTACCTGCCAATTTACCAAGATGCTGTACTATCGAGTAATTATCGCAAAACGACACTTGCGCAGTTCAAGCAAATTAGGCGTTGGGCATATGGCGCATCAGATGTTGCCTATGTTGCCGAAAAAGCGTTTTTTACCCCTAACAAGGCTCCAAAGTTAGACCGCTTGTTTAAGTTCTTGCGTCTATTGGAAGGGCATGTCTCTTGGGCTACCGCACCTTTGATTTTGGCGTTTGCTGCCTTCATACCCGTGCTGTTTAACCCTAATAACTACACGGCTAACCAATTGCCGCTAATTGCTAGTCGTATTCAGACGGTTGCACTTGCGGGTATTCTGGTAACGCTGTTTCTGAGTATACGTATGTTGCCACCTCGGCCATTACGATACAAGCGCCACCGAACCATTCTGATGGTGATACAGTGGGTTCTCTTACCGATAACCACTATTGTGTTTAATGCACTTGCCGCACTAAACTCCCAAACCCGCTTGATGTTTAAGCGCTACCTAGATCAGTTTGATGTTACCGATAAAAGCGTCAAAAAGTAACCCAGCTCAGGTGTTTGGCTAGGAGTTACTTTTGTGTAGTGGCATGATGCGCCGTATAGGTCGCTGCCACAAAGTGGTCATAGTGGGCTAGTATGCGCTGTGTTATGAGCACAACTTCTGATCGTTGGATCGTCGCATCGCGTAAATAGGGCAAGAGCTTGGTGATTACGGTATCTGTGAGCGCCGTAGCTGCCTCTGTAGCGTGTTTTTGATGTCTACAGGCCTCGTAGATGCTCAGGAACAATTTCTCTCTAGAGAAGGGCTCTAAGGCTCCAGAATGCCCCTGGAACGTAACTGAGCGGCTGTAATCTGGTGCTTCAGCTGTCGTGAATGTAGCACCACAGTATTTACAGTGCCGGCGACGCCAGACTTGGTTGGCACGTTTCTGGGGACGGGAATTGGTCACCTCTGTTGCAGAGCCACAGTAAATACAATTCATGACTTCCCAGGCTCCGTATTCATGTCTAAGCCAAAAGCATTCTGGTAAAGGAGGGCATAGCTGGAATAAGCGAGAATGTGGTACAAAGTTTGCAAAACCATGTCAATATACTGACATACAGCTATGAAAAATGCTAGTGCATAACTATCAATATTCTGGGTACAACTTTTGGCAACTGTATGGGTAACTGGCATATAAAAAACCCTTCTGCTACCAGAAGGGTTAATGTGCCACCTAATGCTCGTTACTTTGTTGTAACGGTCGCTGCTCGGGGTCGTCGTACTCGGTTTGAACGCTTTGGTTGCACCGAGAATACCAACTCCTCGTAGAACAGCTTAAAGTCTTCCAATGAAGACTTGCGTCTACTTGTACTCACACATGAGCCTCGTTTAACCCGCTAATGCTAACATAATACATATAAAAAGTCAATACTTTCTAAAGAGTTAATGCTATACTGTACAGGTCTATGAGTTCAATATTTAGTAGTAAAAGTACTGGCAAACACAGCAGAAGTGGTGTGCTAGTCACCCGTGCAGGTAAGGTGTTGACCCCTACGTTTATGCCAGATGGCACAAGGGGTGCCGTCAAGAGTTTGACCCCTGAGCAAGTTGAATCAACGGGTGTACAAGTAGTCTTGGCCAATACATATCACTTGCATCTTGCCCCTGGCGAAGATACTGTTGCAGCACTCGGTGGCTTGCACGCGTTCGCTAATCGCAAGGGCCCCATGCTGACTGATTCTGGTGGATTTCAGGTGTTTTCACTTGCAAAAATACGCACAATTACAGAAGAGGGCGTAACGTTCAAAGACCCAAAAACTGGCGATATGGTGTTTTTGTCCCCAGAGATTTCGATTCAGATCCAGATGAAGCTCGGTGCTGACATGATTGTAGCGTTTGATGATGTGACTGCGCTTGATGACAAGGGACGAGACCGTACGCTTGAAGCATTCGAGCGAACACACCGCTGGCTTGAGCGATCTTTGGCAGAATACGAGAGGCTGACCAAGGACATGAAGCAATCAGATAAACCAATACTGTTTGGTGTAGTACAGGGTGGTCTGGACAAGGAGTTACGCAAAAAGAGCCTCGAAATCGTGCAGTCCTTGCCTGTTGGCGGCATTGCAATCGGCGGTCTGTCTGTCGGCGAGACGCGGGCTGAAATGCACGAAATGTTAGAGTATCTTGCTGGTCACTACGATGATTCACCGCGTCCACGGTTTTTGTTGGGGGTGGGTGATCCAATTGATGTACGTAAAGGGATAGAATACGGCATTGATATGTTTGATTGTGTATTACCTACTAGGAATGCCAGGCACGGAACCGCGTGGGTAGCAGGTGATAAGAAGATACATATTACTAACGAACGATTTACAGAAGACACAGAGGTGATTGACCCTGGTTGTGACTGTTACGCATGCGCTAAAGGTTTCAGCAAGGGTTTTTTGCGTCATCAGTTCAAAGTAGGTGAGCCACTGGCGGGAACACTTGTATCGATACACAATATCCGTTACCTCGAGCGTCTTTGTGAAGAATCACGAGCAGCATTCTAATGTCAGCCAATCAAAAAGCCCCACTTGTTGTGGGACTCTTTGATTGGTGGGCGGTATAGGATTCGAACCTATCACCTCTACAACGTCAATGTAGCGCTCTAGCCAAATGAGCTAACCGCCCTCACCGATGGGTAATTGGTGGCTTAACTCAGTAAAGAATAGCGAATAACAGGGGGAAAGTAAAGTGATCCACATGGTGTGGATAAACTAACAAAAAAGTACTAGCATTTTAATACTAGCCTCGTGTATACTCATTGATTACAGGGGTTTTGAGATGTGTCAAACATCGAAAGGGATTAAATGTCATTGCGAGGATGTTTAATCCTTTTTTATTTGCAAGGAGAATGTATTTTTGTAGCAGCAAGTGATACACTATAACTAGGCGTTGAGGCGGACTCACCAACCGCGGAGCCACGTGGACAAGACTGGACCCGGCGTAACAGGGGCAGGTAAGAGAGAAAGATTTCGGTGGAACAGCCTGGCAACGGGCCCGAAACGCGTACGATTGAATATATTTGCGAGAATATTTAATCAAGCGCGTTTCTTTTATTAGAAAGGAGAAGACGGTGGCAGATCAGGACAAACTACATGCTATGCGACATAGTTTAGCGCACATCATGGCGAGCGCTATTCAACAGCTATGGCCAGAGGCGAAATTTGGCGTTGGACCAGTAGTGGAGAACGGTTTTTATTATGATGTTGATCTTGGTAACGCAAAGATCTCAGAAGAGGATCTATCCAAAATTGAAGCCACGATGCGCAAGATAATCAAGCAAGACCAACAGTTTG
>JAGQNJ010000052.1 GCA_020428115.1 Candidatus Saccharimonadota bacterium | reverse complement strand
TGATGGGGAAAGTGGCGCAGGCTGCTCATAGCACAACCGCCCCCGTTCTCATCGCCGTCGATGGCTTTGCCGCCTATCCTAACGCCATCTTGCGTACCTTTTACACGAAACTTTACACTGGTCTGCGAGGCCGCCCCAAACATCTGCCCTGGCCTAAACTCAACATCGTCCAGGTTGTCAAGAGTTACCAAGGACGCAAACTGGCTCAGGTCAACACGCGACTCGTCTGCGGTAACTGGCAACAGGTTTATGACCTTATTGCTTGCTCCCAAGTCGGGATTGGCAAGATTAATACTGCTTATATTGAACGACTCAATGCTACCTTTCGCGCAAGGATGCCAGCCTTGGTACGCCGAACCCGCAATCTCGCCCGTTCCTGTCAACGTCTCGAACTTGAAATGTTCTGGTCCGGTGCAGACATGGTGTTTGTCACCATCGGTGCTGGAGGTGGTACCGGCAGTGGCGCAGGACATGTTGTTGCCAAAGTTGCCAAGGATATTAACGCATTGGTTGTGGGTTTTGCCACAAAACCGTTTGCTTTTGAGGGCGATAAACGTCGCCGTAACGCTGATATCGCTATAAATAATCTACGACAATCAGTTGATACGCTCATAACAATACCTAACGATCGGCTCCTACAGACAATTGACAGGCAAACACCCCTGCTCGAGGCATTTAAAGTTGCTGATGATGTATTGCGCCAAGGCGTGCAGGGCATCTCTGATCTTATAACAGTACATGGGCTTATTAATCTCGACTTCGCTGATGTAAAAACAGTCATGAGCAATGCTGGCTCAGCATTGATGGGCATTGGCCGTGCAAGTGGTGATGATCGAGCAACCAAAGCGGCACAGCAGGCTATAGAGTCGCCACTGCTCGAAGTATCGATCGATGGTGCAAGAGGTATACTCTTTAACGTCATTGGTGGCAATGATATGAGCATGCACGAGATCAATACCGCTGCAGAAGTGATTACCGCAGCAGCTGATCCCGACGCAAATATTATCTTTGGTGCAACGATTAACCCTGAGCTCGAAGGCGAGATCATTGTTACTGTAGTGGCAACAGGATTTGATGCATCATATTTTGCTCAGACACGTGACAAAGAGGCTGTTATGTCAACTAAGCAAGATGATTTGGCTTCTAAGTCAGTTTCAGATACTGACATATCAGATATTGATATGAATCTTAAATCTAGCTCTGAACACTCTGTCGGTGCAGACGATTTTCATAACGACACACCTATCCCGAACATATGGTCGCTGGATCATGACAAAGAAGACTCACATGACACACTTCATAATGCTGTAGTGGGTGATAATGATGATGACGAACTAGAGAAGCCATCATTTCTACGACGTTTTAAGCGTCGCAAGGACCCATCAGAGGACGAAGCCGCCGCAAATGCGTCACCAGATGATGCTAAAGATGCAGACAGCAAAGACAAGAAGTAAATAGACAAAACTGTCATAAATAATACAGCGTTAATTGCTTGCAAAACGCTATAGGTAGAGCTATCCTTTTATGTAAGGACGCTATATGTAGTGACATGTAGGTGTCAGTACGTTATAGGTTAGGGTAAAGGAGGGTGTGCAGCCAATGAGATGCAGCCAATGTGATCACGACGACACCAAGGTTATCGAATCAAGAGATGTTACTGGTGGCGAAGCAATCAGGCGCCGCAGATGTTGCACGAAGTGCCAGTATCGCTTTACGACGTATGAGCGTGTTGAGCGACCGCACCTAGTTGTCATTAAAAATAATGGTACAAGGGAGCTTTTTAACCGAGATAAACTTTTATCTGGTTTGTATAGCGCCTGTGAAAAAACTACCATAACTTCAATGCAGCTCGAGCAACTGGTTTCGGACATAGAAAAGCAGTTACAAGAATGTGGGGATGCCGAGGTCTCTTCGTCCAAAATTGGAGATCTTGTCATGCAGGAACTATCTAATCTGAACGAAGTTGCGTATGTGCGTTTTGCGAGTGTGTACCGACGCTTCAAAGACATCGAGGGGTTCGAGCGTGAACTATCACAAATAAAAACCATGAAAACAGGGAAAGCCAAAACATAATTTTTGGCAGCTCCCCCGGGATTTTAAAGAATCTCTTGAAATCTGGGGAGAGCTTAGCGATCTGAGGGAGGACGCAAACTCTAAACAAAAACTAAACATAACAAATACAACATAAACCATATACAAAGTGAGGGTATAACTATGGGGCAAACTACAAGTCTAGGGGTCAGCCGACTATTCACTGATCCAAAAACGAAGGCATATGATCAGTTGAAATGGGTCAAGCGAGACTCGCTTATTAGTAATCCAATGACTGGCAAGCCAGTTTTTGAACAGAAGGGTGTTGAGTTTCCTGAGCACTGGTCACTTAATGCTATCAATATCGTTGCGCAGAAGTACTTTACCGGTACTCCTGGCACCAAAGATCGCGAGAGCTCTTTGCGCCAGCTCATCGACCGTGTCGTAGACACAATTACAAGGCAGGGCTTACAAGAAGATTATTTTGAAAGTGACACCGAAGCTGAGATATTCAGGGAGGAGCTAAAATATATATTGGCTACCCAGAGGGCGGCATTTAATTCACCGGTGTGGTTTAACATCGGCGCTCCTGGTCGGTCACAGCAGGCAAGTGCCTGCTTTATATTGGGCATTGAGGACACAATGCCTGCAATTCTAAACTGGTATCGTGAAGAGGGCATGATCTTCAAGGGCGGTTCTGGTTCTGGTATCAACCTAAGCCCAATACGCTCATCAGTAGAAAAGCTTGGTAAGAGTGCTGGTACGGCATCTGGCCCACTGAGTTTTATGCGTGGTGCGGATTCTTCTGCAGGTGCTATTAAGAGTGGTGGCAAGACTCGTCGTGCAGCCAAAATGGTGATTTTGAATGCAGATCATCCTGACGTCGAAGAGTTTATCTGGTGTAAGGCTATCGAAGAGCGCAAAGCACGCGACCTAGAGAAAGCTGGCTGGGATATGAACCTTGATGGTAAAGACTCCTTCTCTGTTCAGTATCAGAACGCAAACAATTCAGTGAGGGTCACTGATGAGTTTATGCAAGCGGTAGTTGAGGGCAAGGACTGGAACCTTAGGGGAGTTACTGATGGCAAGCCAGTTAAAACGGTGGCAGCGAAAGACCTCTTCCGACAAATTTCTGAAGCAGCATGGGAATGCGCCGACCCAGGCATGCAGTTTGATACCACAATCAATAAGTGGCATACCGCCCCAAATGCAGGTCGAATTAATGCGTCTAACCCATGCAGTGAGTATATGCACCTAGATAATTCAGCATGTAACCTCGCATCGATAAACCTACTTAAATATCTAAAAGATGACAATACATTTGATGTAGAAGCATTTCGCCACACAGTTGAGCTTGTCTTTACTGCACAAGAGATATTGGTAGGCTACTCTGAGTATCCTACAGAGAGAATCGCTAAGAATGCACGAGCATACCGTGAACTTGGTCTGGGCTATGCTAACCTTGGTGCCTTGCTTATGGCGCAGGGGCTACCATATGACTCAGATGAGGGTCGAGCACAGGCCGCTGCAATAACAGCACTCATGACAGGGCACGCATATGCTACAAGTGCCAAGATAGCTCACCGTGTTGGGCCGTTCAGTGGCTTCCACAAAGACAAGGAGGGCATGCTAGGGGTTATTCGTATGCATCGTGAAGAAGTTTCTAATATCGATGCAAGCATGGTGTCAGAGGAGCTGCTAAGTGCAGCTGCGCATGCTTGGGATCAGGCGGTAGAACTTTCTAGCTTGTACGGCGTACGCAACTCCCAAGCGAGTGTATTAGCTCCTACGGGCACTATTGGACTCATGATGGATTGTGACACGACGGGTATTGAGCCTGATCTCGGACTCGTTAAGTTCAAGAAGCTCGTCGGTGGCGGCACGATGAACATTGTTAATCAGACGGTACCACGCGCACTTAAGGCATTGGGCTATTCTAAGAAGCAGATAGACGATATCGTAAACTATATTGATGTAGAAAAAACAATAACAGGTGCACCTCACCTCAAGGAAGAGCATCGACCAGTCTTTGCATGTTCAATGGGTGATAATGCGATCCATTACATGGGGCATGTCAAGATGATGGGAGCGGTACAACCGTTTATCTCTGGTGCTATTAGCAAAACGGTTAATATGCCAGAGGAGGTGACTGTCGAGGATGTAGAGCAGCTACACATCGAGGCGTGGAAGCTCGGACTCAAGGCCGTTGCTATCTATCGGGATAACTGTAAAGTTGCACAGCCCCTATCCATGGCGAAGAAAGACGGTGACAAGCAAGACAACAAGGCAAGTACACAAACCTTGAACGATAAGATTGTTGTTAAGGGCGCAGTTCGTAGGCCGCTACCAAAGGTACGCAATGCTAAGACGTTCTCGTTCACCGTTGCGGGCCTACACGGGTACTTT
>JAGQNJ010000051.1 GCA_020428115.1 Candidatus Saccharimonadota bacterium | reverse complement strand
GATCTAACAGCCGGTTATGGTGGACACGCACGACAAATACTGGATCGTACATCACAAGCCAAACAAAGTGTACTCGTTGATCGCGACGGGTTCGCCTACGAGCATTTACAGTTGCTATTTGGGGACAGGGTTGCACATATCATGCACGATGATTTTGTAACCGCCAGCAAGCAGCTTGTTGATGGGGGCAGACACTTTGATTTGATACTTGCCGATCTGGGCGTTTCGTCTCCGCACCTTGACAATGCAGACCGTGGATTTTCTATCGCGCGACCGGGACCACTCGACATGCGTATGGATCAACGTCAACAGCTGACTGCTGCAGACGTCGTCAACACATACACAGAACACGAGCTGGAGTCTATACTGCGTGAATATGGGGAAGAGAAAAAAGCGGCGGTGATTGCAAAGGCAATTGTCGTCAATCGACCCATAGATACCACGGACAAACTTGCAATCGTTGTTGCACAGGCCAAAAGGAGCCCGTACGCCAAAACGCACCCTGCCACAAAAGTGTTCCAGGCACTGCGCATCGCTGTAAACCAAGAGCTACAGCAGCTCATAACAGCATTGCCACTTTGGGTAGAGCTGTTAAATCCAGGCGGGCGTCTCGGTGTCATAACTTTTCATAGTCTTGAAGATCGGATTGTGAAGCAGTTTTTTGCCCAGTATGCCGGTGAGCGATACGATGCCCAACTCAGAAATGTCACAAAGGGCGCGGTGTCGTGCAGCAAAAATGAAGCAGTTTTAAATCCGCGAGCACGAAGCGCTAAGCTCCGTGTCGTAGCAAAAATAAACACAAAAGAAAGGGGCTCACATGCCTATTCAGGTAAAAAGTAGCTCCCGAACCTATAAGGTTCGCGTCAAGTTTTTATAAACTGACATGAATCTTTGCCTCGCACCATACAAGGGTGCGGGGCACCAAATACAAACATAAACAAAAAGACAAAAATATGACCTATTCCAGTTCGTTGAGTATGAGTCGACAAAGGTTCGCCTCACGCAATCAAAACACTATGAGCTTTCGCTCAACCAAGAAGGGCATCGGCCCAGTTAGCAACACGATCATATTGATTGTTCTTGCATGTTTGCTCGGGCTTTTGTATCTTTCTCAGATTACCAAGACAAATGCCTACGGGTACCAGATCAATGCGCTTTCCAAGCAGCAGGCTGAGCTAAAACAAGAGCATGATGAACTCGAGGTTGCCTCAGCACGTCTGCAAGCGCTCGATCGTGTCAAGAATAGTCAGCCAGCTCAGAATCTCGTTAGCGTGGCGCCAAGTGGCACAGTTGCGAATTAGTGGTATAGTCAGGTATTGATACCTATGCAACCAGGCGCGAGTAATGATAGCCAGAAGTTTATAACACGTACACGATTTTGGTACGCGCTTATTGTTGTTGCATGTGCGATTTTTGTGATCCGTTTGTTCTATCTACAGGTAATTAAGTATGATTTTTATCGCAAAACAGCTTTGGCGGGTCAGTTTAAGGAATACGAAGTTCCAGCCGAACGCGGACGTATAAAGGCACATGATGGAAACAATGTTGTTCCAATTGTGCTCAACGAAAAGAAGTACACATTATTTGCGGACCCCAAATACATCAAAAACCAAGAAGATACCGCAGAACAAATCCAAAAGATTATTGGTGGTAATACACAGGACTACATCAGCAAAATGAGCCAAGATACTCGGTACGCAATTTTGCAAAAAAAGCTGAGTAAAGAGCAGGCCGAGCAGATTGACGAACTTGAAATTAAGGGTATTGGAACGCGCGAGGAGGTATATCGGACTTATCCTCAGGGTGAACTTGCTGCACAGGTACTTGGCTTCGTAAATGACGAGGGCAGTGGCTCATATGGCATTGAGGAATATCTCAATGATCGACTCCAAGGTGAGCCCGGACAGCTCAAGGCCATCACAGATGCCAGCGGTGTGCCGCTTGTGTCAAACAAAGATAATATTATCGAGGACGCCGTGGCAGGTGATGACATCATATTAACGCTGGATATTTCTATGCAAAAACAACTCGAGGAGATCCTGAAGGCGGGACTGGAGCGTGCCCGTTCACAATCGGGGAGTGCCTTGATTATGGATACCAACACGGGCGCGATCAAAGCGATGGCAAATTTGCCCACATACAATCCCGCAGAGTTCTATAAGGTTGAAGACGCCAATGTGTTTATTAATGCCGCAGTTGGCACGCCCCTAGAGGTTGGCTCAACCATGAAGCCGCTGACCGCAGCAGCAGCGCTCAACAACGGGTCAGTACAAAAAGACAGCAGTTACTATGACCCCTCAAAATTCGTTGTGGATAATGAGACCATTAGTAATATTGAAGAGGATGGTGGGCCAGGTACAAAGAATGTTGCCGATATTTTACAGCTCTCACTCAATACAGGCGCTTCATGGTTACTTATGCAAATGGGGGGAGGGCAAATCAACGAACAGGCACGCAAGACCTGGTACGACTACATGACAAATCACTATGGGTTTGGTAAAAAGACAAACATCGAGCAAGGCTATGAGGGCGAAGGTTATATACCAAGCCCGGTCGATGGCTACGGACTAAATATCCAGTATGCGAACACAGCGTTTGGCCAGGGTATGACTGCGACGCCACTTCAGATGGGAGCAGCACTGAGCAGTGTGATTAATGGAGGAACCTATTATCGTCCGCGTTTGGTCGATGCGTACATTAATGGACAGGGCGAAGAGCAAACGGTCGCTCCAGAAGTTGTGCGAAGTGATGTAGTAAGCCCCGGTGTTTCACAAACTATGATTGAACTCATGGAATACACCGCCCGCAAAAACCGATACACCAATATGCGGCCTGGCTATGTTATAGGCGGCAAGACGGGTACAGCACAGATAACACGACCCGAAGGTGGCTACTATGAAGACAAATATAACGGAACGTTTATAGGCTTTGTTGGCGGTGACAAACCACAGTACACTATTGTTGTACTTGTTCGCGAACCAAAGATTCCAGGCTACGCTGGTTCACAGGCAGCAGCGCCAATATTTAGTAATGTTGTTAACATGCTGATAGATAGCCTTGCAGTTACACCAAAAACAACCTAAAGAGAGTATAATGATAGGATAACCTATGTCGCAAACACTAGAAATAATCGTCAATAGCGCAACCCTAACTCGGATACTGAGTATTGGATTTGTTACCTTCCTGTTTGCCATGCTCATTACACCGCTGTATACCACGCTTGCTTACAAGGGCAAGTGGTGGAAGAAGCCACGACAGACAAGCCTAACAGGCGAAACCGCAAAAGTTTTCACCAAGTTACATGCAAAAAAACACGATCGTAATATACCGACAATGGCTGGTTTAATTTTTGTGGCTGCAGTTACACTCGTGACTATTGTTATGAATCTCAGTCGAACCGAGACGTGGTTACCGCTTGCGGCATTTGTTGGGGCGGGATGTATCGGGCTTATCGATGACATTATTAATATTCGTGGAGTTGGGAAGGGCGTTGCTGGGTTGCCGTCACGGATCAAGTTTCTGCTGATGACACTGGTTGCCTTGTTCGGCGGCTGGTATTTCTATGCAAAGCTTGATGTTACCTCGATCCACATACCAGCATATGGCGAGCTGGCTATAGGTTGGTTAATAATACCATTGTTTGTGCTAGTCGTTGTGGCAACTGCGAATGCGGTGAATATCAGTGATGGGCTTGATGGATTGGCGGGTGGCTTGGCTGCGATCGCCTTTGGTACCTACGCCGTGATTGCCTTTATCGAGCAGCGGTACGGCGTAGCGGGATTTTGTTTGAGCGTTGTTGGGGCACTACTGGCCTATACGTGGTTCAACATTTACCCAGCACGGTTCTTTATGGGGGATGTAGGATCATTTGCGCTGGGTACTGCACTCGGTGTGGTGGCGATGATAACAGATACTGTCTTGCTATTGCCGATAATTGGTGCAGTATTTGTTGTCGAGACGGGATCAGTTATATTGCAAGTTGCTTCTAAAAAGTTGCGAGGCGGCAAGAAAATATTCAAAGTATCACCACTACATCATCATTTTGAGGCAAGTGGCTGGCCAGAAACAAAAGTGACAATGCGCTTTTGGATTTTGGGTCAGGTTGCGGGCGTGCTAGGCCTGATGATTTTTGTACTTGGTCGATATTTATAAACACAAAAGGAAAACAAAAAATGGATCGTGCGCGGCGTAGGCCAACAATCAACACTGGAGGAGCATCACAGCGTCGACACAGACCTGATTACGTGCTGCTACTTATCTGCATCTTTATGCTGCTGCTTGGATTGATTGTTGTTTTCTCGATAAGTCCGGCTCTTGGATCAATCAAAAACGTAGGTGAAAACTTCTATGTGAACAAGCAGTTGATTGCAGTGTTGCTGGGTATTGGTACCTTTTTGATTGCAAGCAATATACAGCCAGGACACTGGCGAAAGTTTGAGAAGCCACTGATTATTGCTGCGGTCATTGCGTCGATTGCTGTTCGTATTTATGGCGAGGAGCTTAATGGGGCGTATCGGTGGATACAAATTGGTGGCATATCATTCCAAGCAGCAGAGCTCATCAAGTTTACATTGATTATATGGATGGCCGGCTTCCTTACAGATCGCATGAGACGAGGCGTGCTTGGTAGTATGAAAGAAACGATACGGCCAATGTTTATTGTTTTGCTGATAATTGGTGCGATCGTTGGCGTACTACAAAGTGACCTAGGATCAGCAACCGTGATGGTAGCAATTATGGGAGCAATGGCATACGTGGCTGGGCTACCAATGAAGCGAATTC
>JAGQNJ010000050.1 GCA_020428115.1 Candidatus Saccharimonadota bacterium | reverse complement strand
CACCAATTTAAGAGTCGGCCATAGGCCGGCTTTTAAATTGGTATGAAATCTCTTGAACCTTCAGTAGTGAGCAATAGCGAACGGGAAGGTTAGCCTGGCGCAGGGGAGGGTTGGATATTATTCACAAAATCTAGTTGGTTAGTGATACAATATACATACAATCTTAGGAGGAGAAATTGCTTATGTTGTATATCATTTTGGGTGTCATAGTCGTCTTGGCTATAATCGTAGCCCTTATTTATAACGGTTTGGTACGAGCCAAAATTCGAGTTGATGAAGCATGGAGCGATATCACTGTTCAGCTTAAACGGCGAGCCGATCTTATACCTAACCTTGTTAACACTGTCAAAGGTTATGCCAAGCACGAGAAAAAGGTCTTTGAGCAGGTCACCAAGGCACGAAGCGCTGTTGTAGATGCCAGTAAGGCCGGTCCTGCTGAGACGGCCAAGGCCGAAAACCAGTTCCAGAGTGCGCTGAAGAGCCTTTTTGCTGTAGCTGAAGCTTACCCAGATCTAAAGGCCAACGAAAACTTCAAACATCTGCAAGAAGAGCTTGTTGATACAGAGGACAAAATCCAGGCATCGCGCCGATTTTACAATGGCTCTGTACGCGACCTGAACACCAAGATACAGGTATTTCCAACCAATGTTTTTGCTGGAATGCTCGGCTTTAAGCAGCGAGAGTTCTTTGAGGTTGATGAAAGCGAGCGCGCTAATATCGAAAAACCCACCGCGGTCGATTTCGAGTAGAGAGATTCCTAAGCTACATTGACTCTCTATGTATAGCGAAATAACTACCAACAAACGCAAGACATGGGTAATTTTTGTATTATTCGTTGGGCTTGTAACGGGGCTGTCGTGGATACTAGCACAGTTTCTTGATCAGCCACTTTTGACACCCTATGTACTTGTCGGCTCGCTTGCCTACATTTTGATCACCTATTACAGTGCATCCAAATTATCCCTTGCGCTTAATAGTGCACGCGAAATACAGAAACGAGATGCCCCACGCTTGTATAGAATTGTTGAGAACCTTGCCATCACCGAGGGGCTGCCAACACCCAAAGTGTTCATTATGCACGACAAAGCACCGAATGCATTTGCTACGGGTCGGGATCCCAGCCACGCGGCGGTTTGTGTTACTTCGGGGCTCCTCGATATTATGAACGACCAAGAGCTTCAAGGCGTACTAGCTCATGAGCTTGGTCACATCAAAAATTATGACATTCGGGTGTCAATGTTTGCTTTTGCCATGGTGGCTGCAATTTCTTTGCTCGCAGATATTATGTTCCGCGCATCCTGGTTTAGTGATTCAGAGGACAACAAACTGTTTTTTATCGTGGGCTTGCTCGCTGCCTTGCTTGCGCCATTAGCGGCTATGTTGATACAGCTTGCAGTGTCTCGTCAGCGCGAGTATTTAGCTGATGCTACAGGAGCGCTTGCTACACGGTATCCAGAGGGTTTGGCCAGTGCGCTCGGCAAGATTAAGCAGCACGGAAGTACAATCAAGCAACAAAATACCTCAACTGCTCACCTGTTTTTTGCCAATCCACTCAAAAAGGGGAGCATATCCGGGTTGTTTAGCACTCATCCGCCAATTGACGAGCGAATCAAACGCTTGCAAACTATGAACACACACCAGTAACAATAATGCGCACAAAGACTTCAACTATGACTGCAAAATCATCCAAAACTACCGACGGTAACAAGAAACGACGTATCAAGACTGCGCACTATCGTTCGTTTCGCCTGCAGAAGAAAATACCAAATGTACGCCCGTCTCTGCCTTCTGTCAGAACACTACTATTAACCACGACACGATTGCTCATACACAATTGGAAATTCTTTTTTGGTATATCGTTGGTATATGGAATACTGATATTTATTTTTGTGCGGAGTGTGGGTGGCGGTGTCGATGTCGTTGGACTCAAACAAACAATTAATGAGCTCGGACTAGCGTCGGGAAATGTAGGGACAAGTATTACACTGTTCGGCGTGCTTATTAGTGGTTCAAGCGCCGATAATGCCCAGCTCGTGACCATGTACCAGTCAATTATTGTGCTCATAACTGGATTGGCAATTATGTGGGGCCTACGACAGGTTAGTGGCAAACAGCACAGCAAGCTGAGCGCCAAAGATGCATTCTACAGAGGTATGCACCCACTTATCCCAGTGGTGTTAGTTCTGGTAGTGATGGGTCTGCAGCTCATACCTGTCAGCCTTGGGGTTAATCTGTACACTGCCACTGTTGAAAGTGGTCTTGCGGTGACCATTGCCGAGCAGGCTTTCTGGACAGTGCTTGCTGTTCTGTTAGGGTTGTTGTCGCTCTACATGATAAGCTCGTCGATATTTGCATTATTTATCGCAAGTTTGCCAAATATGACCCCAGTTCGAGCATTACGCTCTGCGCGCCAACTCGTACTTCACAGGCGATGGGAGGTACTCCGCAAACTTATCGCCTTGCCTATAGTGTTGCTAATTATTCTTGGGCTCGTCGTGATACCGATCATTGCAGTTGTTCCGATATTGGCCGAGGCGGTGTTCTTTGTGGCAAGCGTTATTATTTTGCCGTTTGCTCTGGCGTACATATATGAGCTCTATCGGAGTATGCTGTGAAGCTAACAGAGAAGCAGGCAGCCAAACGTGCCGCTGAACTCAAGCAGTTGCTCGCTCAGTATGACTACGAATATTATATTCAGGACAAAACAACGGTCAGCGATGCGGTTTATGACGGGCTTAAGAGTGAACTCAAATCAATCGAGGCAGCATATCCTGCGCTTGCAACAGATGATTCTCCGACACAGCGTGTCGTGGGGACGGTGCTCAAGGGGTTTTCAAAGGTGACCCACAAGTACCGAATGATCAGCCTCAACGATGTGTTTAGCCAGCAAGATGTAGAAGCATGGGTAAAGCGAGTTCAGAAGCTTGTTCCTGATCAGAAGCTCGAATACTCAGCAGAGCTGAAAATGGATGGGCTGGCTTGCGCGCTTGTGTACGAAGATGGTGTTCTTGTACAGGCGGTGACTCGTGGTGATGGTACTGTCGGTGAGGACGTAACAGCAAATGTGCGCACCATCCGCAGCGTGCCTCTTACTTTGCGACACGCACCTGGACACGAAAGTTTCCTACGTGGTCGTACAGAAATACGTGGAGAAATCATTATGTTCAAAAGAGACTTTGAGCAACTCAATGCCAAGCGTGAGGCAGAGGGTCTGGCAGTATTTGCCAATCCACGCAACCTTGCTGCTGGTACCATACGTCAGCTTGATACGCGTTTGGTCGCAGAACGCCCACTGCAGTTTCGGGGCTATGACTTATTACGGGATGACCCCTCGGAAGTTCCAACGTACGAGTTTGCTTATAGCACTATTCGAGCGCTTGGTATTGCCTGTAACCCTGAGGCCAAAGTTCTAGACGACATCGATAGTGTGATGCAGTTTATAAAGCACTGGGAATCCAAGCGTCATGAGCTACCGTTCATTACTGATGGTTTGGTCATAAAGTTGAACAACAGGCAGCTCTATGCCAAGCTTGGCGTCGTTGGTAAGACTCCCCGAGGAGCTGTTGCATATAAATATCCCGCCGAAGAAGCCACAACCATCGTCAAAGATATAGTTATCAGTATAGGGCGAACAGGCGCCGCAACGCCTGTTGCAGTGTTCGACCCCGTGGTCGTAGCTGGCACCACGGTGCAACACGCCAGTCTTCACAATGCCGATGAAATAGAGCGTAAGGATATTCGGGTTGGTGACACGGTGGTTATATATAAGGCTGGAGATATCATCCCGCAAGTTAGTCGAGTTATCACTGAGCTACGACCAAAGAACTCGCGATCGTTTTCTATGCTCGATGAGCTTGAGCGACAATATCCGGGTATGGAATTTGTGCGCCCGGAAGGCGAGGCGGTGTATCGCCTCAAGGGTGCGAGTGGTAGCGTGCTCTTACGGCAAGCGCTCGAGCATTTTGCAAGCAAGGGTGCGCTGGATATTGACGGGCTTGGCGAGAAGAACGTTGCTGCACTTGTAGACGCCGGCCTGGTGCATGATTTAGCAGATATCTACACACTCACCAAGAAACAGTTGTTGGAGCTAGAGCGTTTTGCAGAAATATCGGCATCCAAGCTTATTAGTGCGATTGCCGGTAAAAAGCATCCGCCATTGGCGCGGTTTGTATTCGGTTTAGGGATACGGCATGTTGGCGCACAAACAGCAGTTGATCTTGCCAATACGTTCCGGCGCCTTGATAATCTTGGTACGGCCGATTTGGATGAGTTGCTTGCTGTTGAAGGAATTGGCGATATCGTTGCCGAGTCGATACTACTTTGGTTTGATGAAGACGAAAACCAAAAATTACTTGCCAAGTTTCGTAAACACGGTGTTTGGCCAGAGGACGTTAAACGCGTGGGCGGTAGTCTCGTGGGTAAGAGTTTTGTAATTACAGGGACGCTCACCAGCATGGGTCGTGATGAAGCTGCAGATAAAATACGTGCCTTTGGGGGCGTGTTCCAGAGCTCGGTTGGTAATGACACTGATTATTTGGTTACGGGCGAGAACGTTGGTGCAAGCAAGCTTGTAAAGGCGCGCAAACTCGGCACTAAGATAATTAACGAAAAGCAGCTTCTCGATCTACTAAAGCACTAGCATTGACATAGTAGCAACAAAAAACTATGCTAGAGATATTCGGGCGCATGGGTCCATGCGTAAGAAACAAAAACATCAAACAAAAGCGCCCCTAGACCCGGGTGGGCGCGCCTGAAATAAAAACGACCGAGATCTCTCGGTCGTTTTTAGTGGGGTTCAAAAACTACTATTTTTGATTCTACCTTGATCGAAGTGGTGGA
>JAGQNJ010000004.1 GCA_020428115.1 Candidatus Saccharimonadota bacterium | reverse complement strand
CAATATCCATACCAATTACCTCATCACCTGCACGGAGTCGGATACCCCGTACACCCCTGGCAACACGGCCCATTGGTCGAACGTCTCTCTCGTGGAAGCGAATTGCTTGCCCCTGTGCGGTCGATATAAGAACTTCATTATCACCTGTTGTCATACGCACCCAGCGCAGTTCATCATCAGAGTCAAGATTAATCGTGATCAGTCCAGACTGACGCACGTTCTGGTACTGTTCAAATGGTGTTTTCTTTACAACGCCTTTTTGCGTACACATAAACAAATGGCCATTTTTCTCGGTCTTGGAGATATTAATAACTGAGCTGACCTTTTCTTCCGGTTGCAACTGGAGCAAGTTAACAATGGCTACTCCCTTGGCATTCAGACTGGCCGCTGGCACCTCATAGGTTTTAATGCGGAACACACGTCCTTTGTTAGTGAAAAACAGCAGGTAATCATGGGTGCTAGCATTAACAACATGTTCAATCACATCTTCTTCTCGGGTTGTCATACCACGTTTACCCTTACCACCCCTGCCCTGACGCTTGTAATCAGCAATCTGTGAACGTTTGATGTAGTTTGCTGATGTAAGAGTTACAACTACTTGTTCGTCTGGAACAAGATCTTCATCACTCATTTTGCCTAGCTCTTGTGGAATGATCTTCGTTCGGCGTTCATCAGCATACTGTTCTTTGATTTTAAGCAGTTCCTCCTTGATGATCTTGAGTATCTTCTTCTCGTCAGCGAGAATTCCCTCAAGCTTGGTTATTAACTTCATAAGCTCAGCTAACTCGTCCTCAACTTTTTGTCGTTCTAGACCCGTAAGAGCCCGTAGTTGCATAGCCAAAATAGCCTTAGCTTGAATCTCTGACAGTTTAAAATTCTTCATCAAGCTCGCTTGAGCTTCCTCAGTTGTCTTGCTAGCGCGGATAACCTTAATAATCTCGTCGATATGATCCAGGGCAATCTTGAGCCCTTCTAAAATATGCGCTCGGTCTTTTGCCTTACGTAGCTCATATTCTGTGCGCCGGCGCACGACTACCTGACGGTGCTTGATATGCTCTCTGATGATATCTTGTAAACCAAGCACCCTTGGCTGAATACCATCAACGAGTGCCATCATATTAAAATGAAAACTCTGCTGCAGAGGTGTTAGTTTGTAAAGTTGATTCAGTAGCTTCTTAGGGTAAGCATCCTTCTTGAGATCAATAACTATGCGCACTTCGCCACGTGCTGTTTCGTCTCTAATATCACGTACACCCGTGATCTTTTTGTCGTTGACTAAGTCAGCTATCTTTAGCACTAGATTCTCTTTATTAAGGCCGTACGGTATCTCAGTTATAACAATCTGATTCTGTCCCTTTTTGGTTTCGACGATTTCGGCCACACCTCGAGTTACTACACCGCCACGACCGGCTGTATAAGCACTCTTGATTGATTCTTTACCAAAGATAACCCCTCCTGTGGGGAAATCTGGACCCTTGATATGCTCAAGTAAATCATCAAGACTTGCTTCGGGGTGGTCTATTAGGTGTACTTCTGCATCAATGAGCTCACCGAGGTTATGAGGCGGGATGTTAGTAGCCATACCAACAGCAATACCTAGCTGACCATTAAGCAGTAGGTTCGGTAGCTTGGCAGGTAGCACCGATGGCTCCTGGAGACGACCATCGTAGTTCTCGCGAAAATCAACTGTTTCTTTATCAATATCCTCGAGAATCTCATCCGCAAGGCGCATCATCTTCGCCTCGGTATACCTCATAGCGGCAGGTGGATCACCATCCATTGATCCAAAGTTACCCTGGCCGTTCACCAAGGTATACCGCATTGACCAATCCTGTGCCATACGAACCATTGAGTCGTAGATCGATGAGTCACCATGCGGGTGATAATCACCCATAACGGCGCCTACAACAGTAGCGCTCTTGCGATGTTTAGCGCTACTGCGGAGCCCGTCACGGTTCATGGTGTAGAGAATACGGCGATGTACAGGTTTAAGGCCATCGCGCACATCAGGAAGCGCACGATCAATGATAACGCTCATGGAATAGCGTAGGTAACTGTCTTCCATTACGTTTTCTACAGTTCGTCGCTCGACTGATCGTGAGTGGCCACTGTCAAGAATATCTGGCTGATCTTCTATACCAGCACGCTTTTCATCCATTGTGCGCTCATCAAGCACATTCTCATCAGATGGTTTGTTGTCGGCAGGGCTTAGGTTTGTTTGTTCATCGTCCATATTAAATATCCAAATCCTTCACAAATTTCGCGTTTGCTTGAATAAAGTTTTTGCGCAATTCTACCTCTGTACCCATCAATTTATTAAAGATAGCGTCGGCTTTTTCTGCATCTTCAACACGAACTTGTACCAATACACGCTTGTCGGGATCCATAGTGGTTGCAAATAACTGCTCAGCATCCATTTCACCGAGACCCTTGTAACGCTTTTGTTCGCTGAAACCAGCTTGTTTGTAGCGCTCGGCAGTGGTATCAATCTTTGCACCCTCTTTTTTACGCTTTGCAATCGCTTCGTCTAGCAACACATCGAGCTCTGATTCATCGTAGATAAAGGTATTGTCCTGTTTGCCTGGTTTAACGAGCTCAAACAGCGGTGGTTTTGCCAGATAGATATGCCCTCCATCAAGCACAGGCTTCATGTAACGGAAGAAAAATGTCATTAAGAGCGTACTGATATGACTACCGTCAACATCGGCATCAGTCATGATAATAATACGGTGGTATCGTAGGCCATTGATGTCAAATGAATCCTCGATACCCACCCCGAGAGCCTTAATAAGGCTGAGGATTTCATTATTTGCCAGCATTTTATCCAACCGCGCTCGTTCGACGTTCAAAACCTTGCCTCTTAGAGGTAGGATTGCCTGTGTTTTGCTATCACGGCCCGTCTTAGCTGAACCACCGGCAGAGTCACCCTCAACAAGGTATATTTCGGAGTTCTGCGGATCTTTGCTTGAACAGTCTGCCAACTTACCCGGCATACTGGCGCCGTCGAGAACGCCCTTGCGGAGGATGTTCTCTCGTGCGGCGCGAGCTGCCTTTCGTGCACGCGCAGCCAACAACGCTTTGCCGACTATTTTCTTGGCAACATTAGGGTGCTCCTCCAGATAGTACGTGAAGTACTCGTTCATAACTTGCTCGACGTAGCCCCGTACCTCGGGGTTACCAAGCTTGTTTTTAGTCTGCCCTTCAAACTGTGGATCAGGTAGCTTAACAAGAATGACGGCAGTTAAACCCTCTCTCGTATCTTCGCCGCTCAAATTTTCTTCTTTTTCTTTTAGCAAGCCATTCTTGCGCGCATAATCATTGATAACTCGCGTTAGCGCAGCACGAAAACCAGTCAAATGAGTTCCGCCATCGGGATTGAACACATTATTCGCGAATTGCTTAATCGTTTCACTATAAACGTCAGCGTACTGCAGCGAAATCTCAATGACAGAGTCTTCCACCTGTTTTTCAACGTAGAAAACGTCCTCGTCAACGACATCCTTTCCGAGGTTGAGATGTCGTACGTACGACTGTATACCACCCTCAAAATAGAAAGCGTAACGTTCGCCCGAGCGCTCGTCACGAATATCAGTATGTATACCCTTCGTCAGATACGCAGCATGGCGTAAACGATCAAGGACCGTTTGATAATTGATCTTTACTGTCTCAAAGATTGTGTCATCAGGGTAAAAAGTTATCTCTGTTCCTGTTTTTGTTGTTTTACCAACCTCTTTGAGTGAAGTCTTTGGCGCACCCCTCTCATATTCTTGTCGATACTCTTTGCCGTCTCGCCGAACTGTAACAATGAGCTTTGATGATAGAGCATTAACAACACTACTACCAACACCGTGTAAACCACCTGATACTTTGTAGCCACCGCCCCCAAACTTACCACCAGCATGCAGTACCGTGAGAACAGTCTCGACAGTACTCTTGCCTGTTTTTGGATGTACGTCAGTTGGTATGCCACGTCCGTCGTCAATAACAGTTACGCCACCGTCCGCCAAGAGTATCACAGAAACTCTCGAGGCATGCCCGGCAAGGGCTTCGTCGATACCATTGTCAACGATCTCCCAAACGAGGTGATGAAGTCCTTCAACACCAGTACCACCGATATACATACCAGGGCGCTTACGAACGGGTTCAAGACCCTCAAGCACCTGAATCTGGCTAGCATCATAATCTTTCTGACTACTCACGCGTGATATACCCTCTCCCGGAATGTATGTTTTTACTCCTGTTAGAACCTATTATAACCAAAAAACACTCACGAAACAACAAAAAAGCCTTGTATGAACACACGTTTTCATGGTTCAATAGCATTAGCAGAATAAAAAGAAATACAAACATGTTTAAAAAACTGCTCTCCAACCTCCCCTTCAACCCAAGCCTTATCGGCAAGGTTTCTTTTTATGCCAAGCGCCTACATAAAGAAGCCTCTGTTCGTCGTTTAGGACTCGCGTTTTTGTTGTTGTTTCTTGGTGTACAGATATTTGCAGCTGCAATCCCAACGCAACCTTCAGTCGCAAGTTCGGGAAACGACATGTTTCCAGGAGGGTTCGCCAATCAAGGTGACGCTGTTAATGCTTGTAATAGCAACACCTACGACTTCAAAACAATACTTAATTACTTTGGCATAGATTGTATAAGCCTCTATGCTGGTCAGGTTCGACGTATTGATTACAACGAATACGGTGGCCAGCTTTATTCAATGGGTCGCATTCCGTATGGATTTGCAAGTGAAGTCAGTGTATCAATTCCGAATGCTGGCACATATTACATGCGCCCTCTTACCTCTTGGGGTGACCACTGCTATAACGACGGACATAACTGTGAGGCAATCACAGGAACACGAGCTGACGGAACACCATTCATGGTACTCCTCGGATGCGGCAACATAACCATTGTGGGCCCACCAGCACCGCCTCCACCGCCGCCTCCACCGCCACCTCCACCAGCACCAAACAAGTTAATTGCCTGTAATGCACTCCTCATGAGCGTAAACGAAGGCGCAAAGGTTAAGGCTGGCTCTTCGGTAAGTGTCCGTGGTCGTGCAGTAGGTCAAAATCTACCACCAAATGAACTTGTCGATATGTATTACTACCTGGTCAATGAATCTGGCTCCGTAGTAGCAAGCCAAGAAGCCAAAGGCATACCGTTCGATGGCACACTTGCACAAGATAATACCCCAAGAGTGTTTACTCTAGAAAAAGCGGGCAACTACACCTTCCTACTTGCAGTCAAAACTGATGGTTCAACCGTTAATGCATTTGGAAACTTTGAGGGTGACTGCGTCAAGCATGTTTCAGCCGACACACAGAAGCCCTGTGAAGAAGCCGAAAACGAAGATGATGCAGAAGTCTGTTTGGTACTGAACAAGAAGGCTACCAACCAGACCCAGGGCATCGAGGATGCCAACGGCACAACTGCAAAGGCTGGCGATGTAATCCTCTATCGCTTGCAGGTTACAAATACTAGCAAAAATACAGCAGTAAATGACTTCGTGGTAGAAGAAAATATGGCTGACGTGCTTGAATACGCCGACATCGTTGACCTTCACGGTGGCACCATGGATGCAAATAACATTGTTCGATGGCCTGCTATTGATATCAAGCCAGGTGAAACTGTTGAGCAACAGGTTACAGTCAAGATCAAAGATCCCATCCCTCAAACACCAGTAGCAAGTACAGCACCAGGTTCGTTCGACCTAACTATGACCAATGTGTACGGCGAAACTGTCAACGTGAAGCTACCTCCCTCGGTCCCTAAGACAACCGAGCAGGTCACAACTTCCCTACCTAACACCGGACCAGGAGAAACATTGGCAGTAGGATTTGTAGCTGCACTGATAGTTGGCTACTTCTTTGCACGAACTCGTCTGATGGCTAAAGAGCTCGATGTTGTAAAATCAGAATATGTAACAACGGGTGGAGCATAGAATGAGTGAACGATTACCAATTACAGAAAACAGACATGAACGTGAACCATCACATGAACAAAACGAAAAGCAGGCAGAGCGTCTTCGAGAAATGCACGAGAAGGCCGAGAAATCTCCTGACAACAAGGAGCACGTACCAGAACTAGAGAAAGCCGCAAAACACGAAGCAATCAGTGGCAAAGAACGCCCTACTAGCGAACTCGGCAAAGAAAAACGTACAGACAACACCCCGCTTATTGATCGAACCGTTAAAAAGACAGCTTATAAACGCGAATTACATCGCATACAGCAACACCTGTCTAAGCCCGAACGTTCGTTTAGTAAACTTATCCATAAGCCTACTGTCGAAGCTATCAGCAATGTAGGTGCCAAAACCGTTGCACGACCTTCTGGCGTACTCGGGAGTAGTATCGCAGCGCTCGCAGGTGGCATGTTTGTTGTTTGGATAAGCCGGCATTATGGATTCCGTTATAACTTCTTCGTTTTTATCGCTCTACTGGGTGTTGGATTTGCAGTGGGTCTGCTGGCCGAACTCCTATTCAAGACATTTAGAAAAGCCTTTAAGCGCGCCTAGGATACATCCTTTCGATTCCGTGAGGCAGTATTTAAAGATAAAGAATATCTATCCTTGGTTCGCTGCTGATTGCTCTTCGTTGGTGTAGTGCAGATTTCCTTCTTTATCAATAATGATCGTGTCATCTGCAGATGCTGCCCCTGCACCACGCAATGATACCTCGCCAGATGTAGCAGTATTTTTGACAGTCTGTGCAGGCTTGCCACCTATATTGTTTTTAAGCTTCTCTGCAATGGTTGCTACTTCTTCTTGGTCAAACTGCCCTGAGGCTTGCTGGGTTGAGGACCCCCCTGCATTGTATTCAACCTGGGCTGTTGATTTATTTGGGTCAACTAGAGGGGTATGGTGCGCGGAATGCCGTGCAGAGGAAGCCTGCGGCGCCATAGGAACGGCCTGTGGCGCGGTAGAGACAGGATTTGGAGGAATTGATGCAGAAGATACATGAGGCGCAGCATACGGCGTCTGAGCGCCTGCAGGAGGCATTGCTGTATGTGGACTGGTTGGTACTGTGCCTGTCGATGCATTCCGGCGGGAAGGTATAGCACCTGCTGGACCAGCAGCTGCAGGTGTCTGACGACGTTTAGCAAGCCACTCATCAAGAAATGATCCTGTGCCTGGACGCGGGAGTTGCGCACCTGGACGAGCGCCACCTTGCGCTTGTGGAACATATGGAGACGATCCGCCAGCCGGGCGAACAGGCTCTTTAGTTGCCAAGCGCCCAAAAATCTCTGCCTCAGCCTTGGCTTTTGGCTTACCATATTTTGCTGCAGAGAGCTGCTTAAGTGCTTGGGCGAGTTTCGGATTTGGCGTTCCAAGTGGTGGCACTGTTGACATGCTAAAAGGCTGTGTAGGCACACCGCCAACAAGAGTTCGAACGATCGCATTATGGTTTGGAACGCGTAACAAATCATCTGGCTCAAACAGCGGCTGGAAATACTTGGAGAGCACATCTACATCATTTTGCCCCACCCTGAACGAAACAATGGTACCCATGTTACCAAAGACTGCATCACGAATTTCTTCGGTCAACTGGGTTGTAAACTGGTTCGCAACGATAAGGTTAAGGTGGTATTTTCGGGCCTCTGACATGATGGTTGCAAATGAATCAGTTGAGAAGTTCTGGAACTCATCTACATACAGGCCAAAATCTACACGCTGCTCCTCAGGAATATTCGCTCGACTCATAGCTGCGGCTTGAAACTTCATAACAAAAATCATACCGAGGAGCTTAGAGTTAAGCTCACCCGTGCGCCCCTTGCTGAGGTTAACGAGCAGTATTTTACGGTTATCCATAATTTCACGCAGGTCAAAGGCACTTTTTGTCTGGCCAATAATATTACGCATCATCTCATTGGATAAAAAAGCCCCGAACTTGCTTACAAACCATCCAAGCACCTCACTCTTATGGTAGTCACTTGTTTGAGCCATTTCCTTGTTCCAAAAATCAAGTACAGTTTGGTCAGTTATGTATTTTCTAAGCTCCCTCTCATATGCCTTGTCTGTGAACACTTTCGGAATATCAATAAATGTGCCTCCCTCTGGATTACCCATCACTGTTAAAGCAGCATTACGGAACCAGTGTTCATAGCGGGGGCCTATAATGCCTTGGTGTTGAGGATCATACAGCTTATACAGCATGTTTATGGCCTCTTGGATTAAAAAGTCCTTCTGTTCTGGCAGGTTAAACTCAAACAAATTGAGCCCCATGGGGTATTCCATATCCGCAGGACAGAAGTAAATAACGTCCTCGGTTCGTTCTTTTGGCACCATAGCCAAAAGACGCTCAGCAGTATCACCGTGCGGGTCAATAAAACAGAATCCATCACCGTTAAGCATGTCTTGTAGAGCCAAGTTCTCCAAAAAGGTAGACTTACCAGTACCAGTCTGACCAACTGCATACATGTGACGCTGCCGATCATTAAGAGAAATTCTGATTGGTTTCTTGACTCCTCTGAATAAGTTATAACCCAAGAAGAGACCTTCGCTTGGAATATTACGGGGGGCATCAACCTGCTTGGACGCTTGACGTTCAAGTTGCGAGGTAGGAATGTTCTTCTGGTCAGGAAAATGGAAAATGCTCGCTAGCTCAACAGCATTTAGAATGTTCTGATTACTTTCTTGGGGGAAAAATCGCAAAATGTACGCTGTTACAAACTGCTCTATATCTTTTGCGGGGGTATATTTAAAGCCGTTCCTGCCCTGGGAATCAAACAATGCAAAGGCAGCCACGACATTATTGAGCCCCGCCTGCGCCTTACTCGTAACATTAGAGGATGATACCACTCGTATAAGTGTTTCATAGCCAGCATGCCTTGTTTTGTCATCAATTGAATCTAGAATCGACTGATCTAGGCCTGAAAGATCTTTGCTGCCAGAAGAGCCTTCTTCCTTGGCCTCTGGTGGTTTCCATAGGGCCTGTAATAAATCAAACGCCTTCTGTCCACCCTTTTTACCCTCTTTACCCTTGCGCTTTTTGCTTGCAATTGCCGATGCTTGTTTGCGCCATGATGATTCGGCAGGACGCATAAGTAACTGTATACCCACACCATCACCCTTCTCGAGTGACGACAACGAGTTTAGGAGGGTTTGCATTGGGTCTCGCTTGAGATCCTGATACGTCGCAATAGGGTATGCAAACGGCTCCTTAAGAGTAAGTTCACCACCAACTGTCCCTGTTATTTTACCTACAGGACTGAAAATATTGTGCTCAGGCACTTCCTCGAGCTGGGCGCTTGGGTAGGCGCTAATCACAGCCTGGGTCACTACATCTATCATTGCCACAGGTACAGCGGCATAAAACCGAACAAATCCATGTGTTGCGACTATCTCAAAAGCAAAATGTCGCTGGCCATAGAATTTATTACGAAAGCCCTTTCGGAGTGTGCTCGCAATAATGGTATACAAAATCTGGGCTTTAGAGACGTTTTCGTCGATGATCTCACGCTCGTCACGAGCCCCCGATTCTTTATCCTCGCTTGATGGTGGCAAGTGTATAAGCAATGGCACCATTTTGAGTCCACGCTCGTAGTTTTTCTGTTCACGCAAAACCTTGCGCGACTGTATATAGAAAATCGGTCCAATGATGCCAGCAAGAACCAAAAGAGAAATAGCGATAAAAATTAACACCATCATGGCTGATCTTCGTTCGCCTCTATTGTTTTGTTATAGCGCTTTTTAATGTAGTCGGCTTTAACTTTGTTGATCTCTTCGTTTTGCTTATATGGATCGTCTTTAGTTTGCGCAACAATTTTTTTGGCCTTCTCCACCCACTCTTTCTCTATCAAATCAACATCATCAGCGATCATTGGGTTCGTATCATCGTTAGTGGCAGGCGTACTACTTACTGTAGTGGTCTGAGCGGGCTCCACAGGGGTTACAGCCGAGCCCGCGCTTGGCTGGAGCGTAGAACTACTTTGGCCCTGGGCAATAAACTCTGGGTTGCGCTCGCTACCCAGTTGTTTTACATTTTGCAGCGAGTCAGCACCCGCCTCGTGTTTACTGACGGGGGTTTCTTGCCGAACTGGTGGCAAATTTAGCGATGGTTGTTTCTCAATAGATTGCTGATTCATGTACGAAGATAAATTATAGCAGAGTTTCCTCCGTTAAAATAGCAAGTCTGTTTACATTAATCGCTATCCTCGGAGCTTAATAATATACCACCCGAGTAAAACAGTTATGAATAAGCTTATGAGGATATCTTTGCTGTCTAGCTGATGCATCGAGCCTAGTACAAAAATAAGAACAACAAATATACTTATCACTGTCGCGAGCAACCGTACACCCCGCTTCCTGCCGAGAAGACTAGCAATATACACTACCGTAAGGAAAACTGTGCCAAATACATACAGGAACGGAACGATTAGCACAATGATCGGTAACCTCTGTGGGCTCGTGAACAATAGCAGTACAAAGCCGAGAACATAGAGCAGGGCGAGCCCGATTCCATTCCTTATCTTGTGATTATTCATCTCAATTCCTATTGTATCGAATATTTCTTGATATAAAAAAGAGCTGGACGACAAATCCGCTCTTCATCTATATACTTATGTAGCGCTTGCCGTCCTAGCTTGACTGACCGCTCTATTTGCCGCTAGGCAAAAAAGAGCGACGAACTGTTTCTGGGCACGAAACTAGTAAGTTTTTGTTTTTGACTTACTGCTCACGATTGTATTACAAAAGCATAAGCATGTCAATATACTTTGTTGTGTTTTTAGCTATATTACTCTGTTAATTGTCAAATGATAACGATATTTTGTATAAAATTATTGTTGTCGTAATGACAATAGATATCTTGAATCTTCGATAAATTTACATTACTTGATACTCAATGATACGTCCCGTCAATACCTCGCTGCCTAGTGTCATAGTCCCTTGCTTTGAGCTTGTGCCAACGAACTTAATAACTAAGCGAATTGCATAACTAGTACTTTGAAATCGTTATGGTAAAGCCCAGATCCTGCCAGTGCATTTTTCAAATTGATGTAGCTATGACTTATAAAAGTTGAATACATAATTGCACAGCATGCCTGCCGTATTAATTGCCGCTCCTGCCTTTGTGTTCTTCAAATGCCTGGGGCAATGAGAAACGAGACCTTTGATACACCCACCAGCAGACCGTAAAATTCTGCCAATACATATTCAGACGACAGCACCAATATAACTAGCCGTATAATACCACCTCCCCTGTTTGAAGCTACCAATTGCCCGAGAAGTAGCGTGGAAGAACAGAACGAAGGCGTAATACCTACCAAAAGCCCGCACATTCAGTAGCCAAGATGCGTCTAAAATCTCCAAATATCAAGCTAAGAATGTGAATACGTGCTCAGATGCACCCCTCATTCATGCAAAAGCACATAATTTTATTACCCAGAAACGGTGAGTTATACACAGGTTTATGAAAAAATAATCATAAACGTGTTGACAGTAAAATTAGCAATTTATAAGATAAGGATGGCACTTGAATAAAAAAAGTGCTCAAAAACAAAAACGATCTTGAAACAACGGCTTCTCGCAAGCCGTTGTTCCATGAAAAAACAACCACAAACAACAAACCAAAAGACATACTAAAACCTCCACAAACAAACGCACCGCCTACAAGAACGGTGCGTTTGTTTTTGTATTATGCTTTACAATAAACACAAGCATGAAAGTAGAGAGCATTGTCGATAGTGGATTTGATGGCATTGTTGCCGAAGTAGAGTGTCATATTACGAATGGCCTTCCCTCCATATTGATCGTTGGATTTGCGAACAAAGCAGTTGATGAGGCCAAGGAGCGTATTCGCAGTGCTTTTGGCTCGAGTCAAATACCATTCCCCAAGAAACGCATCACAATCAATCTGGCGCCTGCAGATATTCCCAAAGAAAATGCTAGCTTTGATCTCCCCATTGCCGTATCGATATTGGCCACTGCAGGCATGATAAAGGCCCCCTTAACCAAAACTATGTTTTTTGGCGAGCTAGGTCTTGACGGCTCTATACGACCGATAAGAGGGATCATCGGTAAGCTCCTAAGTGCAAAGCGCCACGGTACACAAACCGTCTATATACCTCGAGCAAACGCTCAACAGGCAGGCCTAATTGACGGGATCAACATCATTCCTTGCGATACGTTGACTAAACTATACCAATCTCTCGCACAAAACCAACCGTTGCCAACCATAACAGCAGCACCCCTTACAGCTCACGCACAAAAATTTATTATCGATTTTAAGGATATAACTGGGCAGTCACAGGCAAAGCGAGCCATGACCATAGCTGCAGCAGGCAAACACAATATCCTCCTCAATGGGCCCCCTGGCACGGGTAAGAGCATGCTGGCCAAGGCCATGCCATCGATACTACCACCTATGTCTCATCAAGAAATGCTCGAGACTACGCACTTGCATAGTCTCAGTACAAACAATTACGAGTCGGTGATCACACAACGCCCGGTCCGATCACCACATCATAGCGCGAGTGATACAGCTATCATCGGTGGTGGACGAAATCCGCGACCGGGAGAGATTAGTCTCGCCCATCACGGCGTATTGTTCTTTGATGAGCTTCCAGAGTTTAAGAGAACGGCTATCGAAGCACTACGGCAGCCTCTCGAGGATAAGGTCATTTCTGTCTCACGAGCCAAGGAATCCGTAGAGTTCCCGGCGAGCTTCATATTAGTAGCAACGGCCAATCCCTGCCCTTGTGGCTTCTTTGGTACTGACAAAAATTGCACCTGTATGCCAAACCAGATCCACAGATACCAGCGCAAGCTATCTGGGCCAATTCTTGATCGTATTGATCTCTATGCTGATGTAGAGAACGTTGAACATAGCAGGCTTCTTGAGCACGATAACAGCGCAAGGAGTAGTGCCGAAATTGCAAAGCAAGTCCAAAAGGCACGCGCCATCCAATATAAACGCTTCGGCAGTCAGAAGACCAATGCAGAAATGAACAATACTGACATAAAGAATACTGCCAGGTTAACACCAACGGCCAGAACCTTGCTGGACACTGCTGCAGCAAAATTAGAACTGTCACCGAGGGCGTATATGCGCACCATTAAGGTCGCACGCACAGTCGCTGACCTAGCGGAATCACAACATATTGAGGCAAGCCATATAGCAGATGCCCTACAATACAGACCCCAACTTACAAAAATTGAGATTTAAACACTGAAACGTACTAATTTATCGGAACCGTATTGACCTCTGTCGTTTCATCTGTTAGAATTGTCACAAGCAAGATATGCTAAGAGCATAAGGAGTATACAATTAGCAAAAACGTTCGCCTGAATGAAGGTATTCGGGCTCGAGAATTACGAGTAATCGATCAAAATGGTCAACAGATCGGTGTTATAACTCGTGATGAAGCACTCCGTCTTGCAAGGGAAAGCGAACTCGATCTCGTAGAGATATCACCAGAAGCTAACCCGCCTGTTGCTAAAATCATTGATTGGGGCAAGTTCCAATACCAGAGGACCAAGCAACAGCAAAAAAACAAACGCAATACAAAGGTTCAGGACGTAAAACAAATGCGTCTCGGCCTCAAAATCGGTGATCACGACCTTGACGTGAAACTACGTAAGGTTACCAAGTTTTTGGAAGATGGTCACAAGGTTAAAATGACAGTTTTCTTCCGTGGTCGCGAAATGGCACACAAAGACATTGGTTTTAACCTTGCGCAACGAATCATCGAGCGTTTTGGTGATACAATAGCCGTTGACCAACAGCCTCAAATGGCAGGCAGACAGATAATATTCGTTATAAGGAGCAGCAATAATGCCAAAGCTAAAGACTCATAGTGGAACAAAGGACAGAATACGTGTCACTAAGACAGGTAAAGTATTACGTCGTCATTCTACTGGTAGCCACTTTCTTCAGAAGAAGAGCGCTGCCCGTAAACGCCGTTTTGCTGGTACCGAGCAGCTAACAGGCACGCAGAGTAAGAATATGAAGAAGAAATTAGGAGTCTAATCCATGCGCGTAAAACGAGGCGTCACAACCCATAAACGACACCAGAAGATCAGAAAAGCTACCAAAGGCATGACACATGCTCACCGAGCAAGTGTGCGTCGCGGCAAACAGGCTGTTGTCAAATCTCTCCAGTATTCTTATCGGGATCGCAGGAACCGTAAACGAACCTTCCGAGCCCTTTGGAATACACGTATAAACGCTGCTGCTCGTATTAACGGAACGACATATAGTAAGCTCATTGCAGGCCTCAAAAAGGCCAATATCGAGCTAGATCGCAAGGTACTCGCAGAACTAGCCGTTTCTGAACCAAAAGCCTTTACAGAGATCGTAAAGAGCGCAAAATAACCGCGTATCTGCACAATATAAAACTACCCCTAGAAGGGGTAGTTTTATGTCTGTGGTGTTTTTATTAGTACTAGGCAATCCGTAAGCCGGGTTCTGTTTTAGCCAACCATCTATCTAGTCCTCAGATTGCTCAAAGGATCAAGCGGATATCGACAAGCCTTGGCGGGAACCAATAGGCCTATCTCCTTGCAGCAGACAGGGTTTACCTCCCCCTGGCGTCACCGTCAGGAGCTGTGGGCTTTTACCCCACTCGTTTCACCTGTACCCAGCACCTTGCAGTGCTCAATAGCTCAACTCAATATTTAGCTCTGTAAGGTACTGGGTAGTTTCGTTTCTGTGGCACTTTCCCTAGAGTTACCTCTGGTCGCCGTTAACGACTGTCCTTCCCTATGCTGCCCGGACTTTCCTCCCAGTACCTCTATTGATACAGGGCGGTTAGCCGAAAGCCTAGCATCAATAGTATACCACTGATAGGTACTACGAGACTACGCTATCAAGAATACGATTCACCTCAGCATCAGCAAGTTTATTTCGCTCGCGTGGAACATGAGCAAAGGTAACCGCCTCAAAGTCATTGACGATACTTTGAACATTCGCAAATACAGCCCTCAACTCCTGATTTTTGACTTTAAAAATACCCTTCATCTGATTTATAACCAGCAGGCTATCCATGAAAACGTGTACTTTGCGTACACCCATCTGTCTTGCTCGCTCCAGACCGAGTTTAAGCGAATGGTACTCTGCCTGATTATTAGTAGTTATATTTAAGTATTCACCGTTTGTTTCTAGGATAGTGTCGTGCATATCCATCAATACATACCCGCTCGCAGAGGGTCCGGGGTTACCGCGTGAACCACCATCGGCAAACATTTTTACCTCTGTTATATTCGTTGTTTTTTTGTCATCAATATCTTCTACTAGTTTGCTTTTGTCATACGGATGAAATGTGAAATGAACAATTTTTATATGTGTTGCGTCATCAATTGGATCGCCATAGAAAACCTCCAATTGCTTATAGAGTTCTGTGGTTGAGCCAAACTGCTCAAAACCCTCACCTTCCATTTGGATGTCTCCTGCACGACGAACATGCACTTGGTCAATAGTTGCGGTACCGATTACCCGCCAACTTGCTTGGTTGTCTTCATGCACCTTGTCTATGACAGCAACGGTATCATCGACGGAGAGATTCTTTTCATCTTTCATGCGAAGCGTAGCAGTCTGTACGCCTTTTCTAATATTTTCTGCTTCGATGTGATTAAATTTGAGTGTTTTCATTGTCTACACTTTATTGTACCTTATTTGATACTATACAACCTATGCAAATCACCGATTACAGTTACGACTTACCTGAGAAGAACATTGCTCAGCATCCTCCAACAATACGAGGTGCTAGCAAGCTTCTTGTATTGCAGAGAGATACTGGAAGAATTAGCCACGGGGAGTACTCCGACCTTACCAAATACCTCCAACCTGGTGATGTCATAGTACTTAACAATACAAAAGTGATTAAAGCACGCCTGATTGCTACTAATAATGATGGCAAGAAACGTGAGCTCCTCCTACTCGAACAGCATGGGCATGAATTTGGTATTCATATACATAGCGTGCTCTACAGAGGCAAAATTCATCCCAGTGAGCAGCTGAATGTACGCGGACATACTATAACCGTCAGGACTGTCAAGGATGGAGGTATTGCTATTATTGAAAGTCCTGAAAACCTACTTGAGATGAGTGAACGCTTCGGTTCCGTTCCCCTTCCACCGTATATGAAGCGAGATGCCAGTAAAGAAGATATCGAACGCTACCAGACTGTATTTGCAGAAAAAGCCGGATCTGTTGCTGCGCCCACAGCGTCACTTAACTTTACTAGGGAACTTGAGCAGGCCTTACAGTCTAAAGGAGTTGTGATTGTCTATCTGACCCTTCATGTGGGTTTGGGCACTTTTTTACCAATCCGTGTAGATGACGTTACAAAACATGCAATGCATAGCGAGTACTTCGAGATACCCAAAGAAACGGTAGCCGCCATACAAAAAGCCAAACAGTCCGCAAATAGAGTGGTGGCAATAGGCACCACTGTTACGAGAACTTTGGAATACTGTGCGAATGACATTCTTCATACCCAGCCCAAGGATCTTTCAGGAGAAGCAGATATTTTCATCTACCCCGGCTATTCGTTTAAAGTAGTTGATGCTCTTTTAACTAACTTTCATGCGCCACGAACAACTGTACTCATGCTGGCAGCCGGGTTTGCTGGCTGGGAAAACCTGAAGGCTGCATACGAGGAAGCAAAGCAAAAAAACTACGCTTTCCTCTCTTATGGCGACTCCATGCTTATCCTTTGAACGTATTGTCTGTGGCCGAAGACACGAAGCTAAGCTACAATAGCTAATATTGTCGGGGTGTGGCGCAGTTGGTAGCGCGTACGGCTGGGGGCCGTGAGGTCGCAGGTTCAAGTCCTGTCACCCCGACCAATTTTTCTGTAATAAAAAAGCTGGGCTTCGTCTATGATTAATCTGGTGATCCCAGGTGGGTGTCCTCATTCACGAACCACGGCTCGATCTGATATTGGATTCCCTACTAGAAAAGTGTTAGATAATCATACCTGACGATGAATCTGCCTCAAGAGACAAACTCTATCCCAGCAACTGTAGTATACATCACCCTAGGAGTAGACTGTATATAAAATTATTCGCTGCAATTACTACAGGTCCCAGTAGCGGGAAAAGAAGAAACATAAACACAAATATTGCACCAAACCCAAATGACTCAATCTGCTGCATAAGCTTTTGGAGTGGTTCAGGTGCAACGGCGTATAGTAGTCGGGAGCCATCAAGGGGCGGAAACGGTATCATGTTAAACACAAAAAGTGCGATATTGATCTGGATGAATACCGAGAGTACCGCGTACGCCTCTGTACCTACAGCTAATCCGGAAAGACGTATCCCAAGCGCAACCGCAATTGCAAGAGCAAGATTCGTGAACGGACCTGCCAGCGCCACCAAGGCTGCGCCAAACTCATGATATTTGACTTTCCAGGGGTTGAAAGGCACTGGCTTCGCAGCAAAAAACGGAGGTAGGTTCATTGCAATAAGAAGTAGCGGGAGCAGGATCGTCGTTATAAGGTCAATGTGCTTAAGGGGATTTAGTGTCAAACGGCCTGCTGCATGTGCGGTATCATCACCAAGCTTGTGCGCCACAAAACCATGCATCGCTTCATGCGTGGTCATTGCCACCAATAGAGCACCAAAAACAACGACCAAGCCCACAAGACTGAAACTATCAAACATATGGCTTTAGTATAGCGTATATCAAGTCTCTAGCAGTCACATTTATAACAGGGTTGACCCTGGAGCCTAAAAGAGGTAGAATATTCCTCTGTAATGCAAAAATGTGATCTAACCGGCAAAGGCAAACAATTTGGCTCTAACGTGAGCTTTTCTCAGCGCCATACCAAAAAAGTCTGGAAGCCAAACCTACAGACCAAAACTGTAGTTATTGATGGCAAAAAGGTAAAAATGAAGCTCAGCACCCAAGCGATTCGCACGCTAAAAAAACAAGGTGTTATTACTCCACCAAACAAAAAAGCCGAAGCAACAAAATAGCCTCGCGGTTGCCAATACTCAGCCTTTCTGCCTACTGCCTTTCTAGGACGATAAGCTCCATGTTTTCTGGTAGTTCAGAGCTCTTTAGTTTGAGCTTTGGAAGTGTCTCCTTTGGCTCGAGGCTCATGTTCTTTAGTGCATCGGTGAGCTCTGCCTGAGGTACCTCGTACTTTAGTTTGCTGTCGGCGTAGTGAACCGGAATCACAATCTTCGGCTCAATACTCTTGATCACCTGTAGCGCACCCGTTGCATCAAGAGTATATCCATTACCACCAACAGGAACCAACAGTACATCCACTGTACCAATAGATTCAAGCTGATCCTCGTCAAGATCAGGATGCACGTTCCCAATCACGCAGACTCGTATATCGTTAGCTGTTAGCTTATAGATTGTTGCTGTTTTTTTGTCTTGTTCATCCATATGGGCTCGCGCAGGAATGCCCTGAATAGAAACTTTAGAAATTTCGTATTCACCTGGCTGATCGATAACAAACTTACCTGTTTTAGAAGTTCCCCCCGCACTAAGCAATACGATGTCATCAGCCTTTGTTATGGGCTTTATGCCGATAGTATCCAGATTTCCATCTGTTACGATGCTCGCTTGTTTGGTTGTTATACGAACACAATTACCACCAAAGTACTGAATATCCATAGCCTCTCCTTCTATTTGCCGGTGAACGTCTTATTTTTATCAATGAGTATCTGCTTCTTTGCCTGCAGAACGGCTGTAATAAATCGGTCCTTAACCTGCTGACGATAATCAAACTCCTTGGGATCCATGACGGCGTAACGAAGTTCCTTGCCCTCTTTTTGCTCTAGTTCAGCCACATAATTATGCGCCTTGGACTGATTTATATCGCCTACAATGAGTATGTCGATACCTGCGCTCTCATCACGCGTAAACTGTCCCGTGAACACTGCAACCTCTACATTTCCAAGAGCTTTAATTGCACGAGCATCCTCGGTTTCGGCAGGAGTTGCTGATTTGCTAGCCTTGGCTACTTTCTTTTTGCCACCGAATATCTCTGCGAGCGGAGCGTAGTATTCATACTTCTGATTTACCTCATAATACAGGCGATTGTTCGTGGTGTCCGAAGAGATAATGCCAATGCTCAGCAGATTGGCAAGCTCGCGACGCACAGAGTTTATCTGCTCGTCAATCTTGCGTGTTATTTCGCGTACATAGAACGAGCGATTTGGATTACTATAAAAAAGCTGCAGTAGCTTTACCCTTGTTTTACTCCCGAATAATTGCTCAACCATACGTTCATTGTATCAGACTTGTTCACTATTGAACTACAAATTATCTAAAAATGTTGTAGTAAGCTCAACAGCATCACTACTGTTATTTACCCAGTGAATACTTTTGTTGCGCTTAAACCAAGTGCGCTGACGCTTTGCGAGACCAAGATCATTACGCACAAATATCGCCTTTGCTGCGTCTATATCAATGTCGCCAGCTATGTATTGTGCAAAGGCCTTATACCCCGTTGCATCTAGTGCTTTACTTCCCCTGTACTGCGCAAGAAGCGTGCGCGTTTCCTCTACCAGCCCAGCCTGCACCATAGCATCAACTCGCTTGTTGATGCGCTCTGTGAGCGTCTCCCGATTGCTTTCCAAGCCGATAATTAGTGTATGCGGGCGAAGTGACGTATCAGCACGTCGTGCCTCCGCAGCAAGATGGCGTGGATTCTTCGGGTCACGTGCTTGAGTAGGTGACGAAAATGCATACTGGTATATCACGGCATCTACGTAAAGCCCGCTACCTCCAACCATTATTGGCAATTTGCCTCGACGCGTTATATCGTCAATTGCCCCTGTTGCAAGCCGCTGAAAATCAGCCACAGTAAACTGTTGGTCAGGAGTTACGATGTCAAGTAAGTGGTGTGGTACAATTGCCTGCTCGGCACTAGTTGGCTTAGCCGTGCCAATGTCCATTCCCTTGTAAACTGTCCGCGAATCAGCACAAATGATCTCGCCGTCAAATCTCTTGGCGAGCTCAATGCCAAGAGCGGTCTTACCACTAGCCGTCTCCCCAACAATTACAATCAACGGTGATACGGTTTTATTTCTAGTTTCATGCATGAAGTGCTTCGTGTATCAGTGCACCAGGGATAATCTGTGCTAATCGTAGCGCCATATCACCTGTACGCATGCTTACTTCGGCTAGATCTTCCATTGTACGACAGACTGGCATTTGGACACGCTCCTGTCGTGCATCCTGCATATCACCAACCGAATCAACAATGAATGTAGCCAAGTGGTCATGTTCCCAATCAGCTAAAGCTACTTTCGTCGCGTCGTTAAGTAAGCCATCCTCCTGCATGGCATAAAGCCCACTGCGTAGAGTATTGATGATTTTTAGATTTGTCGCGATAGCATATCGCCTTACCTGTTGTTCTTGAACACGGGTTTCTTGTCGAGTTATAGCCCGATGGTGTTCTGGTGATTGCTTATGTCGTCTTCTGCTCATTTGCGTACGATTATATACCCTATAGTGATCCTTGCCAAAGCCGTTTGTGCATATCTGCTATCCTACCGCTATCCGTAAACTTCACGCCTTCTACCTCCAGGGCAGCACGGTGACCTTGTGTGCCGCCAGGATAACCCTCGGCAAGACCACCATCCTTTTTGACGATCCTGTGCCATGGCAACCCTGTATCACCATGGTGGGCGATACCACCAACCATCCGAGCAGCTCTTGGGCGCCCACATAGCGCGGCTATCTGACCATAGGTCATAACTTTGCCCTTTGGTATCTGAGCTACCAGCTCATTTACCCTGTTTTTGAAGCTTTTTTCGTTCTTCATCAAAAAACTTTTCCACTTCTTTCCAGTTCAAAACCTTCTTCATGTTATTAGCAATGCTAGTATTTCTATTCCACGAATAATCGCCAAACAGCAGACATTTCACGCCCACTTCAGAGGCAGCAAAGCAATGTTTGGGGTGATCATCTATCAGGTAGTTTGCGCCAATTTTCTGACAAAGTTCCGCCTTAGTTTGTTTGTGCGAATGTTCTTTGAGCTCATCGTAAAATCCAGACAAATATATCGCTTCGAAGATACCGGCATAGTGTGTATTGAGCCATTCTAACGTTTCTTTTTCAACAAATTTAGATCGCGAAGTAGTAATGACAAGTTTGTAATGGCTTTTAAGCCGTGTGAGTACTGGTATTGCTTCCTCAAAATGCTTAAATCCCTTAACGACTTTAGCATTATAAATGACGTGGGCTCGACGGCGCTCTTCTTCAATATCAACTCCCCACATTTTTGACCAGCGTTCATCGTAATCTTCGACAGTAAGGTGAGTTCCCCAGCGTTGGTTACTAAACTCAACAAAACCCTGGGCGCTATCGGCTAAAACATCATCAACATCTATAGCAATTACTGGCTTACTTTTTGTGCTCATGACCATGCATCGAGGTATGGGTTACGCGAGATTTTGCTTCGTTTGCAACAGTGCCAAGGAATTCGTTCACCCCCACTAGCTCTTGTTTTTCATCTACCTCTATATCTTTTCTGATGCGAGGAGTAAGCTTGCCCGTTTCGACTTCCTTGTCGCCTATCACCAGCGTATATGGCACTTTCATGACTTCTGCGCCACGGATTTTCTTGCCAACCGATTCGTTGCTATTATCAACTACTGCGCGAAGACCAAGCTCCTTGGCTTGAGCGAGAATATCTGCCGCGAATTCGACGGTAGAAGCCTCTTGGTTTACTGTGGCGATCCTCACCTGTTCTGGCGCCAACCATACTGGAAATCTCCCAGCAACATGCTCAATATATACACTTAGGAACCGTTCAATTGAGCCAAGCAATGCGGCGTGGATCATTACAGGGTGTTTTTCGCTGCCATCTTCGGCTACGTACGTAAGGTTAAAGCGTTCTGGTTGCACAAAATCAAGCTGCACTGTGGCAACTTGCCACTGGCGACCGAGGCTATCAGTGGCCAAGCAGTCTATTTTTGGCCCATAAAAGGCCGCTTCGCCGTCTACTTCAACAAAGTCTAGCTGGTTTTTATGAGCTAGCTCTTTGAGTTTAGCTTGGGCAGTTTCCCAAAGCTTTTCATCGCCCAAATATCCAGCGCCGCTATCTCTAAAAGAAAGCCTGAATGACAGCGTCATGCCAAGAGTCGTATACATCTCTTGCATGGCTTCAATGATAGAGTTCACCACTTCTTCTATCTGGTCTTCACGGCAAAAAGCGTGGTTATCATCCATGGTTATAGATCGCACACGACCCAAGCCGTGCAGCTCGCCAGACTTTTCATCCCTATAAACGGTGGCGTTTTCCATGTATTTGATTGGTAAATCTTTGTAGCTTCTTGGTTGAGAGGCGTAAATTTGAGTGTGATGCGGGCAGTTCATCGGTTTTAGGACCAGCTGATCAGAGGTTTCTTGGCTTTTTACCAAGAATAGTTCGTCGCCGAATTTCTCCCAGTGACCACTAGCTTCGTATAGATCTTTTTTGGTGATGTGTGGTGTCCAAACTCTTTCAAAACCTCTATCGGCACGTAATTTTAAGCTGTAGTCTTCTAGCTCGTTTCTAAGCACTGTGCCCCGGGGCGTGAACATTGGTAAACCTGAGCCTACTAGAGGTGAGAACGTATATAGATCAAGTTCTTGGCCAAGCTTACGATGATCGCGCCTCTTGGCTTCATCGAGTAGCGCTAGATACTGCTCGAGCTCTTGCTCGGTTGCAAACGCAACTCCATAAATACGTTGCATCTGTGGGTTTTTCTCATTCCCCCGCCAATATGCACCAGATACCCTCATAAGCTTAAATGCGCCTACCTTACCTGTTGATTCAACATGGGGACCACGACAGAGGTCGATAAAATCACCGTTCTGATAGAACCCAACCTCATCTATAGCACTATCGCCCTCAGTAATCGTCCCGAGCTCCTCGGCGTCTAGGTCTTTGGCAACGGTGGTTCCAGCACGCTTAAGGTCGTTGAGTAGCTCCTCCTT
>JAGQNJ010000049.1 GCA_020428115.1 Candidatus Saccharimonadota bacterium | reverse complement strand
CTACTGTAACAGGTCTTAATCGCGCCGTGATAAATGTTGCTAATGACGTTATCGCACCAACGATGCAAGTTGTTGACCCTGAGCCAGGCGAGGCTCTGCACAGACACGAAGAAGTATTCATACGAGCGAATGATGCTTCTGGTATTAGTAGTGTGGAGATGCAATTTAGTGGTAACCCTGCGTGGTTCCCAATAAGCTTCCGCCCAGACACAAAATATCCTGATCGATATTTCCAAAAAATACCTGACGCTATTAGTGATGGTGTATACGATATAACCTTCCGCGCGACCGACACAGCAGGTAGCCAAACGACGCAAACCATACCCGGCGTCATCGTCGACAAAACCAACCCTGTCTTAAACGTTACAAACCCCGGGACAAACCTTAGCGGCAGTGTGCCGATAGTCGGTGATATCAGCGACAATATGCAAATTGGTCACTACCGAGTCCAGATTATGTCAGGCGCATTACCGCCACACTTTGCCAAGACTGATCTTATCTATAACCAGCTTTTTACAGTCAATGCGACTACGTTTAGTGGGGTACTCGATACTATCGATACGACAGCCTTCGCTGATGGGACCTATCACCTCCGTATCGTTACGATGGATGAGGCAGGGAACAATGTTGATGAACGCTACGTAAGCATAACTATTGATAACTCTACGACACCGTCACCTGTCATTACTCCTGGAAGTGGTGGATCAACAGGCTCGGGTGATGCACAACCAACTATTACCTTTGCCGCCGCGCCCGCCGGCCTCGCTGGTGGCGGAATTGGATTTGTTGGTGGGGCTAACCTTGGAGCAGGAAACGTCCTGGGGGCAAACACAGATAATGCAAACGCGCAAACTCAAACAACCGGTAGTACCAGTAGTACTAGCACAACTGGTGGTACGGCTGGGCGCGTCAAAGCCACGAGTGACACCAAGCGTTCATGGGTATCATACTGGTATTACTGGCTACCTGCGCTTCTGGCACTTATCGGGCTACTACTTCTGCTAGCCAAGCGACGACGCGATAAAGACGGCCAAAACACTACTGCCTAGGAGGGTTTCTTTGCCACAGACAAAGCAGACAAACAAACGCCGCAATATAATACTTATCGTTCTCGCTGTACTTGTGGTATTAGCTGGTACGGTGTTTATAGTGCGTAATCGTCAGCAGCATAACCAACAGAGCTCTGCAGATGCACCCACAGTAAACACTCCCGCTGTCACTGAGGGCTCAACAAGCAATGCCCTCATCATTGGTAACCCGAATGCGCCGGTTACTATTGTCGAATATGGTGATTTTAAGTGCCCGAACTGTAACAAGCTCTATCGTGGCGCGCTGCGTGAAATTAAGAAAAACTATATCGATACAGGCAAAGCCAAGCTTGAGTTTCGCAATCTTCCATACATTAGCCCTGATTCCCGCACAGCAGCAGAAGGTGCCTACTGCGCCAATGCTCAAGGGGTGTTCGAGGCGTATCACAACGGTGTCTACGACTACATCTGGGATAGCTACTACCGTGAAAACAAAGTCAGCGAGGGAGAGTCGACAGATGTATTCACTGTACAAACGCTGACAGATATTGCTACGCAGGCAGGGGCAGATCCCGCTGAGTTCGCAGCATGTCTCAATCAGCAAACCTATAAAGACGCAGTTACCGCCGACCTAAAGGCTTCCGAGCGCGATAAGGCAACCGGCACACCTACTGTCTTCATTGGTAACCAACGTATTATTGGCGCACAGCCTTATACTGTCTACAGCACGTTGATAGAGCAGGAGCTACGGTAGCATGGCTTCACTCGGGTGGCTCAAGATACAGACCGCCGCAAAAAACACCGGCAAAGTTCTACTGATGCCCGCTTACGCGACAACCGCCGTGGTGGGAATGTTCGTAGTCATGGGGGTTATCTTGTGGTCACTCAATCTTGATGTTTTGCGCTTTGTAGTTTTTGAATCTGGTATCAGTACCTACGACAAATTTACTTTTTTTATCAGTGTCTACAGAGGGATATTTAGTGCGTTTGGTAATCTGCAGGCTCTGAGTATCATTGTCTTCTCAATATTATTCGGTATCAACCTTGCGTTGCTGTGCTTCGTACTCTTGCGCAAGCGCTCGCGCAAAGCCTTGACCGGCAGTAGTGTTGCGGGATTAGGGGCGGCGATTTTGGGTGGTGGCTGTATCGCCTGTGGCACTTCAGTTCTCACGCCGCTACTTACCAGCTTGGGGGTTCTGGGCGCAACCGCGCTGACGAGCTCCCTGGGGGTCATCCTCAACATCGTTGGAAGCATACTTATTATATGGTCGCTCTATAAGCTAGGACTGCTGGTTGGCACTATTCTTGCCAAACAAGCACAAGCGTCGTAAAAATAACTTTGACAGGCACACAAAGTAAGAGTACAACTAAAGTATAACTAATTTAAGGAGGTGCGTAATGGATAAAGCGCTCAAGCCAATGTGGGAATCATTGGTATTTCGTGGCGTTGCCGGAATTCTATTCGGTATTGCTGCAGTGTTCTGGCCAGCTCTAACACTTGTTGTTCTGGTCTATATTTTTAGTATTTATATTTTGGTCAGTGGTCTGATCAATATTGTGCAGTCGATCATGGATCTTGCCAAGAAGCGTTCTTGGTTCTTGACCATGCTACTTGGTATTGCTGAGCTTGGTATCGGTGTATATCTTGTTCGTCACCCAGGTGTTACATTTGCAACCTTCATTCTACTCGCTGGTCTGATCCTTATCGCCCGTGGTGTATTTGAAGTAGTAGTAGCACTAACGGAAGAGCCAAGTGCAACTTACAAGACACTCATGGTAATCGGCGGAGTTCTATCGGTTGTCGTTGGTATCGTTATTTTGTTGCAACCTGCAGCAGGTGGTGTAGCATTTGTATGGATCCTTGGTCTATACGCGTTAATCACTGGTCCAATTTGGATTGCGATAGCACTCGATGTAAAGCGAGAGCTTGAAGCTGGCAACGGCCGCAAACGCTAGGAACGTCATGAAAAATGCCCGCATTTTGCAAAGTTCGGCCATCGGACTTGCAGCGGGCATTTTGCTTGTCATAGCAGGACGAGCAATTATTGATAGCTACGGCCAGACAAGCTACGCCACCAGTATCTATGGATCAGTGAGTACGAGCATGCTACTCTACGCAGGATATATGCTCATGGGTCTATCGATACTAGGTTTTATCATTGCCATTCTCAAAGACTAATAAAATCGTCGCATTGTTACCCTCTAGCAATGCGCATACTTTTGTGCGCCAAAAGCTGGGCTGAGCGTATAGCTGTTTTGTACTACTCGAAGCGAAGCGCATCTATAGGATGCTTACGTGCTGCCTTCATCGCTGGAACAACGCCAAAGATGACACCAACCACCAGTGACATAAGCATCGCGACCACAATAACGATAGGTGAGAGAACTGGTTCAAGACTGGTTGTGACCCTTAGAACAAAATTAATCACGAGTGCGAGCAATACACCGAGCGCACCCCCAGCAAGACTGAGCACCATAGACTCAACCAAAAACTGCATGAGTATCTGGTGGTTGGTTGCGCCGACTGCCTTACGTATGCCAATCTCTTGAGTTCGTTCAGTAACAGAGACCAACATAATATTCATGACACCAATACCCCCAACAACAAGTGATATTGTCGCAACTGCCGCAACAAGAGCCGTTAGAATTGTAAGAATATTACCTGCGGCAGATATTGTTTCGTCTTGTTTGAGTACGCTAAAGTCCTGTTGTCCACCGTGGGTCTGGAGCAGGGCAGATTCAATCGAAGCTTGCGTTCTGTCCACACCTTCAGCATCAGCGGGCTTAACAAGGATTTGCACAACCTGAGCGTTACCCTCACTCAATGCCTTGCCTGTAGCATACGAGATGAACACGCTGTTATTGAAATCAACCCCCGACACAAATGGCGTCGAGTCAAACTTGGTCATGACACCCTTAACCGTAAATCTTTGCCCTCTGAAGTCGATGGATTTACCAATAGGTACGTTTTCACCAAACAACTGTTCAGCAACCCCAGGTCCAATGACCGCAAAGAACCGACCTTCATCATGATCAGTAAGAAATTCTCCAAAATCCACGGTTTGGTTGGTGAGATCAGGTAAGTTTGCGGTTGTCGCAACCACCACACCGTTATCAAGACGCTTATCTTCATAAGTAGCAACCCCGTTCACCAGTGACATTGGGGCAACCATTCCTACATTTTCAGCCTTATCTATTGCCTTAATATCTGTATCAGTCAATGCTCCAGCACCACTAAATGCTCCCCACACACTAAGCCCCGTTAGATTGCCATCAGTATCACGACTGAGTGTCTGGCCGGGGCGAACAATAAGCAGGTCTGGTCCAAAATTTTCTACCTGCCGACGTACTTGATGTTTTACGCCTTCACCAATGCTCACAATGGTTACCACAGAAACAACCCCAATGATAATACCAAGCATAGTTAATAAGCTACGCCAGCGTGATGCGCGAATTGAGGCACGGGCAAGCTTATAGTAACTACCAATAAGCATTACTTGGCCTTCCGTGTTAATTTACTTTTGGTCTTCTTCGGGCTTGTAGTGCGTTTTTTGCGACTCTTAGCGGGCGGTTTCTTGCTGTCGAGGTCGCCTGGGATTGTTTTCATCAGTGTTGAAACACCGCGAATATCATCTTCTTCACTTTTGCGTGACACAAAATACATACTGCGTTTCAGAATCTTTGGTATCTCACCAATCTTGCTGTACTCATCGTGCAAGATATCGCCATCGTGCATATACACTACTCGGCTCGCATATCTGGTAAGAGCAGGGTTATGGGTGACCATCAATACCGTGTTGCCGGCTTTGTGTATTTCGCTTAGGAGCTCCATAACCATACGACTAGATTCGCTATCAAGATTGCCCGTT
>JAGQNJ010000048.1 GCA_020428115.1 Candidatus Saccharimonadota bacterium | reverse complement strand
CTGGGGGTCCCAAACTGTCGGAATGGTCATAGCTGCAGCAATGAGTGAACGTGCTGATGTAGCCCCACAAGTCGCTGCGATGATTGACGACCAAAACATTGCAACGATTCAGGAGCACGATAGTATCGAGGCCCCCACCAGTCCCCCAATGGTAACCTACCGCGAACTGAGAGCCAATCTCCCCGCTTGACATTACTAACAAAAAGAGTAATATCATGCATTACACGGCTCAAGCGAAGATAAGCATTGGTATAAACCAACAAATCTAGCGGGAGAGAGCCTGTATGTTGTCATTAATATACCCCGCTACAAGCGGGGTTTTTGCTACAAGGAGCATGCCCATGAACTCTATACCACCACGAGCAGGCGGTTCAACTCCCGAAATCGTGTTTTCGGCAGAGGTACACGAATCTTGCATGGGTATTGAAGTCGATGAAGCCACTATGCAATTTGTGCGCGACAACCCGACCCTGGTCGTGCGCTTAGCAAAGCTATGGGGTGTTAGTCAGCTTGATAAAACATCTCTAGCACTCGTGCATGCTGTTGAATACCGGTTGTGGCAAGAGTTAGACGCCATGAATGCCGAGACCGTAGAGAGAGTAGCCAAAGAAGTGGCTATGTGGGAGCAGTATGGTCAACCACCGCTTAGAAGCGACTTTAGCTACGAAGACATTCAGGCGGTGCGGTCCGCCAAATCAACATCTGCGTTCGCAGCAACTATATTTCCACTAATACCCGACAACCAGCGCAGGCCAACAACTATTGACCTGCAAAAGGGTAGCGACAACATCGATGTGTCGCCCAAATACCTCTGATATTTTGGTGCATGGGTATTGACACAATCTGCAGTTTACGCTAACATACATCTGTTATTACCAAAGACAGCGACGGGTGCAAACCTTAATTATGTCGCCGAGGTACGAGAAGCCAGCTTTTAGTTTGTTCGTATCAAGTCCTTGGTCAAAACAACCAAGGACTTTTTCTTTGGAGCACGTTTACAACCTAGCAAAACAACATAACAGTAACGATGGTTTCGCTGTGACTTACGATAGCTCAGTGCTACGCGCGAAACTGTCACACAAGGAGATTACATGGCTTTAACAAAAGACCAAAAGCAAGATGTTATCGACAAAATCAGCTCCTTGCTCCAAAGCTCTAAGATGACCGTTGTGGCAACCTACCAAGGTACAAGCGTTAAGCAGATGCAACAGCTTCGACGTGACGCAAAGCCAAACGGCACAACCATACAGGTTCTCAAAAACCGTTTGGTTCACAAAGCTATAGCGAGCAATGACACACTCAAAGACGTGAGCACTGATGAGCTCAAGGGTCAACTACTCTACGCTTTTAACAGCGATGATGAGGTAGCCCCAGCTCAGGCGCTTGCTACGTTTGCCAAAGCTAATCCAACGATTCAGTTTGTTGGCGCTATCAGTGAAGATGGCAAGTTTTTGAGCGCTGATGAAGTCAAAGCCTTGGCAAGCCTGCCAAGCAAACCACAGCTTATTGCTGAGGTAGTTGCAATGCTAAGCTCACCACTTAACGATGTTGTGAGTGGCCTAAGTGGCAATCTGCATGCACTACTTGATGGCATTGAAGCAAAAGCAACAAACTAATTAATTCTTGAATCGAAAGGAACCATATTATGGCAGATGTAAAGAAACTAGCAGAAGAGCTAACAAAGCTAACTGTAGTAGAAGTAAACGAACTAAAGAACGTCCTAAAAGACGAATACGGTATTGAGCCAGCCGCAGCAGCAGTAGCAGTTGCAGGTCCAGCAGCAGCTGGTGGCGATGATGCCGGTGCAGCCGAAGAAAAGAGCGAGTACGATGTTGTTCTCAAAGATGCCGGTGCACAAAAAGTAGCTGTTATCAAGGCAGTCAAGGACGTAACAGGTCTTGGCCTTGGTGAAGCAAAGGCAATCGTAGATGGCGCACCAAAGCCAGTTCTAGAGAAGGCCAAAAAAGAAGACGCAGAAGCAGCCAAGAAAGCCCTCGAAGAGGCTGGCGCTACTGTCGAACTTGCGTAGACAAGTTCTCAATAATAAACCACCCGCATTGCCGGGTGGTTTTTTTGCACGATACTCTAGCTTGCATTTTTCTGAAGACCGTGGTTTAATCGTAAATATGAAAAAACATAGTAACGTTATAATGATGCCAGGAGTGGAAAGGCAGCCACGCCCTCGTGATACATCCGATAGACACCCGAGACGTAATGTTGTGTTAGGTAGCATAGCTGGCCTTGCACTAACGGGGACAGTGTTTGGTGGTGCCGTTATGCTTGCGGAGTACTTAAAGGTTGATCCAGATTTTATTATCGAAGGTGACGTCGTTAATGACGGTAATCCAACTACCATGCAGGGTGCAGTATATTTGCGTTGTTACGAAAACGGTGCAGATAACGCAATAACTTTTGCCAAAGTAAAAACTGTAGCAGATGACACTACCGATGGCTTGCCAGCCCGTGGACGCAATTATGAGGTCCAGTTTGAAACCAATGAAGATCGGTGTAATGATGCTCTGGTTGTTACAAGAACTGATCCACAGGCAGTCATTGATGCCTGGCAAGAGAAGGCTACAGGCTGGGAAGAAAATGTCCATGGTGGTAACTTCAGTAGCGGTGAATACTTCGCCGAACAGATAGCTGAAGATAAAGCAATGGGTGTTCCTGTAGTAACCATTGACCCTGCACAATAAGTTGTTATCCACAGTTTGGGGTATTGCAATTTTGACAATTATCCGTTCACGTGGTAGTTTTAGGCAGAGAGTGTACAAACAAACACTACAAGAGAACTTGAGATGGCAGACGTACCAGACAAACAGATAAAACGACTTAAAATACTAATTCAGGAAGCTGAAACAAGCCTTGCTGCGGCCAAGGAGCTGCTGGTAAGCCTTATTGGTGATGACGAATCAGCAGCGATTGCACAGACAGACGATATAGCTGGCAAAGTTATCGAAGGCGTATTTGATGGGCAAAACATGGTAGGCTCAGACGGCAAAACATATCCCGTACCTGCCAACTACGCCAGCAAGTCTAAGCTCGTACAGGGTGATATTCTCAAACTGACTATTGGTGATGACGGTGCATTTATGTACAAGCAGATTGGCCCCGTGCCACGCAAGCAAAAGGTTGGCGCACTAATACTCGATAACGGCCACTATTTTGTAGACGTGGGCAAAAAGCGCTACCGTGTCCTTCTTGCAAGTGTTACGTATTTCAAGGCAAAACCTGGCGATCAAGTAAGCGTTGATGTCCCAGAGGACGACGAAAACGTCGAGTGGGCTGCTCTTGAGGCTGCGTTGTAGCTATTTAGCAAACAAAGCTATTATCACAACAGAAAATTTGGACTCTTAGGCTTATAATGAAGAGTCCAAGGTGTAGTGGAGGGTAACAAGCGCGCTACAATGGTTGCAATGGGGAAGGCACTTTATAGAAAATACCGGTCACAGAGTCTAGACGAAATAGTCGGGCAAGAGCACATAACTACAACGCTCAAAAACGCACTTAAACAGGGGCGTATTAGCCATGCGTACTTGTTTACCGGTCCACGTGGCGTGGGCAAAACGAGTATCGCGCGTATTTTGGCGTTTGAGGTCAATAACCTGCCGTACGATGAGCAAGGCACCCATCTTGATATTATCGAAATCGACGCAGCTAGCAATCGAAGAATTGACGAAATCCGAGACTTGCGCGACAAAGTTCATATTGCGCCAACTAGCGCTCAGTACAAGGTATACATCATCGACGAAGTACACATGCTCACCAAGGAAGCGTTTAATGCACTGCTCAAGACTCTCGAGGAGCCCCCAGAGCACGTTATATTCATTCTTGCTACTACCGAGGCACATAAACTGCCAGAAACAATTATTAGCCGTACGCAACGCTTTAGTTTTAAGCCTGTTCCAAACAGTAAGGTTGTTGCACACCTACGTGAAATAGCCACCAAAGAAAAGATCGACATTTCTGACGATGCGCTTCTGCTGATCGCGCAACACGGCGAGGGAAGTTTTAGAGACAGTATCAGCCTGCTCGATCAGGTACGTGGTGCACACGAGAAAATCGACGAGGCAGTCGTGCGACAAGCTATTGGTGTGCCACCGAACGAACATATCGAACGTATCTGCACCGCAATTGCCAGTCAAAATGCTACAGAGGCAATGCAGGAACTACAGGCAATGTACGATGCCGGATATCAGCCCTCGCAAATTGCCCAATCAATAGGCGCCTATGTACGCCAAGATATCCTTGCTAGTAGCCAGACTAATGCGACTAGCCTGAACCTCGTAAGGCAGCTGCTAGAAGTTCCTGCATCTTCATACCCCGGCGCGTATCTAGAGCTTGCTGTGTTGGAGGCAAGCACATCTGTACTGCCTGTGCCAACCAAGCTTGTAACACCTATAGCACCCACTACACAACAATCATCACCAGCACCAAAGACCTCAGCACCCAAAGTAGCGGCAGAGCAATCACCACCCGTCAAATCGACTGTCAAACCAAAGCCGAATCCTGCCAAAGCAGCCGGACCCGATCAAGCTACCTCAACACCGCTTCAGGCTGACTATTGGCAAACCGTTTTAAATGCTATGAAGGGCAAGCACAACACACTTTATGGTATTGCTCGCATGGCACAACCACGGTTTGAGGATGATGCACTGGTACTGAGTTTTGCATTCCCATTTCATCAGCGCCGCTGCAACGAGCCACGCAACAAGCAGCATATTCAAGATATCGTGCACCAAACTACTGGCAAAAACGTCAAGGTAACCTGTGTGGTCGACGAACATAGCAAGCCGCCCAAAGACACTTCGACCACACCAAAACCTGCAAAATCTGATACACTACAATCAATTACAAGTGTATTTGGGGGTGGGGAAGTATTGGAAGATTAGCCCATGTCCACACACAACTTAATCTTAGCGCATAAAACAAACGTACGTCATGCGGAGGCTTCATTGTGAATGACAGCCAGGCCAAACTACCCCCACAAAATATTGATGCCGAAGCCAGCCTACTAGGAGCGATATTAATCGACAGTGATGCCATCGTCAAAATCGCC
>JAGQNJ010000047.1 GCA_020428115.1 Candidatus Saccharimonadota bacterium | reverse complement strand
GTTAGTTTAGTGTCATTCCGGACATTGTAGAGAGTTGGGGTAGCACGCTAGGCGTGTCTACGAACTACATGCGTTTCACGCAGCCACCACATCTTCGTGAAATCTGGTCTATTCTACCCTGTTTTGCGGTAAAACGCCAGTGTCGCGTCACCATAACTTTTGCTTTGCAAAATCTCATAGGCAGGATCAAGCGTTACACCGGCGTCAGGCGGCAAGGACAAAACCATAATACCCCCTACCTTGGCAACCGCAGCGAGCTTATTCAAAAGTCCCGGCTTGACTTGGTCATATGGTGGATCACAAATGACGATATCAAATGCAAGATTTTGATTTCTCTCCAGCCAACTACTAATATTTGCCTCGGTGACTTTGACTAGATTGCTAAGACCAAGGTTTTGCACGTTGGCCATGGCAGTTTTGTATGCCTGTTTATCGGAATCAACTGCAACAATCGGTTCTGCGCCCCTGCTGGCAGCTTCGATAGCAATGGCACCACTTCCTGTAAAGGCATCGAGAACTGACAGGCCCGCAACGTCACCAAGCACATTAAATAGTGCCCCACGGATTTGTTCGCCCATGGGGTGCGTGCGATGACCGCGCGGTGCATCAATAGTGCGACCGCCGTAGTTACCACTGATAATTCTAAGCTTCATGTTTAGGCTCAATAAGTTTAGCGTCATTAAGCGCCAGATACCATGCGAGTGTCACGGTGCGAATAATGGTCGGCGCGAGTTTATGTCGCACCTGCCAAATTAGTTTGGTAGTCCAGCCACGCTTCAAAAAGCGATCATACATATCCAAGATTGCAATCTCACGTGCCGCACGCCGAAATAGTTCTGTTAGGCCTATTTCCTGGGCGAGGGCGATTTCGTGCGCTGTCGGGGTCGCTTCTTTGAACCCTAGGGGTGCAATCATGGTAGCAATACCCACCTCAAAAAGCGTATGTGCAGACATGAGGCCTTTTGGCCCCCAGGCCTTCCAGTTTTTACGAATTGTGTCGCGCTTGGTGTCGCCACCAATGACAATCTTTTTGCGCAACGAGTCGCGGGTATCATGCTCCTGCCCATCACGCAGCTCTTTGAGTTTATCTTCGTATGGATAGTGGTGTGCTGGCGTTAGGCCGTCTACAAGCGCATGTGCGAGCCAGGCCGCCTCAAATGCACTCCGCTCCTCGTTACCCGCCTTGAGCTGCTTTACCAGTTGGTCATAGTGATCACGTATGAGCTCTAGGATATCCGAATCGTCATCATCAAATGGACTATAGAAATGCCACGGCTCGTCTTTGGCCGGACTTTTGCGCTTGATGGCATCGGGACCCTTGCGACCCTCGAAGTGCAAAATACGTTTTGACTTCGGAAAAGCCGTACGGGGGGCGATTTTCTCGAGGTGGTGACGGGCAACCCGATCAAACTTTTGGTGACCACCGATAATACGACCAGACATTGGAGTTAAAGTCGTTCCGCTATACATGGCGTCCCCTAGCCACTTTCAGTTGTTCGGCAGCCGCAATAGAGAAAATGTTCTGACGTAGTACTAGTAGATTTCTGCTCATTTCGATTTCTAGTTTAGGTGTATGACTTTTTGTAATTTGGTAATTCGTTCTTGTAGCTGTGGGTATTGTAGCAGATATTCGTGCTTCTGAGCACATGCAAGCGCGGCCTCACGTGCTGCCTTAATCAAGGATGTATCCGTTAGCTCAACCATTCGAAGATCAAGTGCACCGTGTTGTTGTCTACCATAGATTGCCCCCGGGCCTCGCAGTTGTAAATCCAGCTCAGCAAGTCGAAAGCCATCTGCACTTTGCTCGAGCGCACGGAGTCGTTTACTTGGCGCACTATCATCATCAAGTAACAGATAGCAATAGCCTTGGTATTCACTTCGCCCCACCCGACCCCGCAGCTGATGAATTTGAGCAAGCCCAAAACGCTCAGGACTTTGTATCACCATGACTGTGGCATTGGGTATATCTACGCCAACTTCGATGACAGTCGTCGCGACGAGCACATCGAGCTTTCTGTTTATGAAGTCTTGCATCGTAGCGGTCTTCTCATCGGCTTTCATTCTGCCGTGCAGCAAGCCAATCTTCCACTGCTTGAGTGGGCCTTGTTGTAACTGCTTCTGGACTTCACTTGCTGATTTGAGAGCCATACTGGTAGACGGGTCGATGAGAGGGCACACCACAAACGCCTGTCTACCCCGCGCAAGTTCACTATTAATATCCTCATACATGTCAGGCGCATAGGAATGCTTGATGATTTTTGTAACGATCGGTTTACGATCTTTAGGCTTTTGCCTGATTATCGATATATCGAGTTCGCCGTAGACTGTCAGTGCCAGGCTACGCGGGATTGGTGTAGCTGTCATGGTAAGCATATGTGGCACATGTCCGACCTTCTTGAGCAACGCCTTACGTTGTTCTACACCAAATCGATGCTGTTCATCGACAATAACAAGCCCGAGGCTGTGCATGTCGAGCTTCTCCTGAAGAAGGGCATGTGTGCCGACAATAAGTAGCGCGTCACCTGAGGCAATCCGCTGATAGGCAGCCTTCTTTTGTTTGGCGTTCATGCTGCCGACTAACAACACCACGCCGTCCTGCTGTCCGAGCGGCAACATAAGCTGGTACAAAGTTTCTGCGTGTTGGCGCGCGAGTAGCTCTGTGGGTGCCATGAATGCAGTTTGCAGGCTAGCGTGCGCTGTCATGAGTGCCGCCATGGCAGCAACCACTGTCTTGCCTGCACCGACATCCCCCTCAACTAACCGGTTCATTGGGTGAGGTTTTGCCATGTCTTGGTATATCTCCCAGATTGTCGCTCGCTGAGAATCAGTTAGAGTAAACGACAATTCCTGCACAAACTTTTGTGCAACCTTGCGATCAAATGGTATTGGAATAGCCTTCTCGTGAACGACTTCGTTACGAAGCAAAGTGCTGGCTAAGATTAATTCAAAAAGCTCTTCAAACCCCAAGCGATATTTGGCGCGCTCTACATCATGTAGCGTCTCGGGGAAATGTATATAGCCAAGAGCTTGCTTGCGGTTGATAAGCTTGTACTTACGTGCGATTTCTGCCGGGATCGTTGAGGGCACATCAGAAATTGAGGTCAAAACTGTCTTGATAATCTTACGAATAGCGGTAGATTTCAGTCCCTTTACTTCTCGGTAAATTGGAATAATTCGTGCTGTGTTAACAGGGAAATCGCTCACCAATTCACAGGAAGGATTAGTGATAACCATTCTCCCGCGCTTCAAATCAAGCATGCCAGAAACGTAGTACTCCTCATCTGTTTTTGTGCCCGCCGATCGGTATGGCTGGTTAAACCAGACAACTCGCACACTCGAACTCTTATCACTGAGTACTGCCTCTGTTATATGTAGACCACCACGTACGTAGCGACCAGTGATTTGCTTGAACGTACCCTGCAATGTAACTTCACCTGGACGCATCTTGGCGATCGGAACAATGTGCGAAAAGTCATTATATCGCCGAGGGTAGTAGCTCAACAGGTCTTCGACCGTTTTTACTCCTACGTTATGGAATTTTTGAGCCAAGGCGTCGCCAACACCTTTTATAGTTTCAATCGAGTCCGATATATGCACCTATCTAGTATACGTTACTCGAACTGTGGCCCAATATCGCCTGTTGTTGTGTCGTGATCTGGTGGTAGCGGTGGTATGTACACCCCTGCTCCCATATATATCCAGGGGCTACTTTTTGACAGGCCCACCATAAACGCCCTACCGAGGCGTCGCCAACGCGATGGCTCTGCCGCTGCCTGTGCTAAGATTTCCTCTGCTTCTCGTACGATCTCCAGACCTTCCCTGGTCTCAAGATGCACTGGGTCAAACTCAACGCTTGGATCGATGTATTCATTCATATCTATTGCAAGCCTATGCGTCCGTTGCTGATATTGCAAGCATAAACAAAATGTGACTATTTATTGCCGTTGGCTTTGCGGGCAAAAAAGAAAATGCTTGGACCAAAGTATGATTTGGCAAGCGTAGGTTGGAGAAACTTCTCAACTGACAACATCATTGTTCGTGGCATAACTTTTTTGAGGCCAGGCGATCGCAAATTTGATACCGATAACACCTTCTCTACACGAAAACCAGCGTGCGCGAGTTGCTTAATGACTGTCTTGGGATTGTGATTGACAAAGGCTATCTCATCTTCGGTTTTGTTGGCATCGCTTCGTATATCAACAGGTTCTGTCGGCAAACGCTTACCACTCAGGAAGTGTTTGATCTGGTTGCGTCCGTGCGCGTAGTTCGCCATTTCGAGCAACAAGACCCCATCTTTTTCTAAAATTCGGTTGAGTTCGGCAAACTCACGACTCGGATCTGGCAAGTGGTGCATAACGCGCACCATAATGGCCAAATCAACAGTGCCATCTTTGAACTTGAGATCATCGGCTTGCATAAGCTTTTGGTCGATGTTTTTACGGCCCTTTAGATACTCCTTAGCAAGATCAAGCTGCTGCTGCGACGGCTCAGCCAAGGTTACATGATCGGCAAACTCCTCGAGTAGCACGCATAGGCGCCCGTAGCCCCCACCAATATCAACGGCGTTCTTAAAGTGCAGATTTTTGAGCATACGTCGTATGGCGATTTCCTCGGCACCGTGCTCATAATCACGACCGTGCCAGTATTTTAGATAGTTGTGCTTGGGGTCGTTATACTGATCGGCCTTTTTCTTGGTTGTGGTTGGTTTTTTATTCATAGACTCGGCTAGTATATCAGCTTTTTATCCTTCTACAACTGCGAAGTTATTTTTGCCCCGCTTTAGTAGATTTTTGCCCTTAACAAGCCCGGCGTCAGCATTTTCGACTTTCTGACCGTTAACAGAAATCGCACCAGAACTAATAAAGCGATTCGCTTCAGTGTTAGATGTGGCCAGTCCGACATGCACGAGAGTCGCTGCAAGGTTATTTTGCGCATTGCCTGTTGGTAGCTCCTTGGCCAGCATATTCTTAGCTTGTTCAGATAACTGCAAAAAGTCTTCGCCACCAAACAGGACGGCAGAAACTTTCTTTGCTGTTTCGGCGTTATCCTTACCGTGAACCAGCTTGGTCACCTCATATGCCAGGAC
>JAGQNJ010000046.1 GCA_020428115.1 Candidatus Saccharimonadota bacterium | reverse complement strand
TACTCAAGGTAACAGCTCAACTACCGGTAATAGCACAATTGGTGGTAGTCAAACGGTTGCCGACAGTGTGACTGCTAATAGTTTCGTGGGTAACGGCGCAAACATAACAAATGTTGACGCAGTAACTCTCCAAGGCAACAATGCCGCATTCTTCCAGAATGCTAACAACATTAACACTGGTACCATAGGTGACTCCTATCTCAGTAGCAATGTTCCTCTAAAGAATACAATCAATACATTTACGGGTACTAATAACTTCCAGGGTATAACGGGGACTAGCGGTACCTTCGGTGGTACTCTAACTGCCACAAGTGTTACAGCCACTGGTTTCTTGCAGGGCGGACACGCTGTCTGCGATACGAGTAATAACTGTAGCTACGCTGCAAACTCCGGCGGGAATGGATACATCCAAAATCAAACAGCATCATCGCAGACTGCCGGGTTTAGTATCTCGGGCAACGGTACGATTGGCGGAGCGCTATTAGTACAGGGTGGGATATCAAGTGTAGGGACGGGTACTAATTCTGAACGCTACGGTGCTTCTACAGTTGCTTCTGCTACTAGCTCACTTGCCGTTGGGTACGATGCCCGGGCAACTGGCACCGACGGGAGTACTGCCATAGGGGCTAACTCTCGTGCTGGTCAGCGGTCTACCGCACTGGGCATAGGAGCTGCAGCTAGTGGCACTAATGCGGTTGGTTTAGGTAGAAATGCAGCATCCTCTGGAAATTCATCAATCGCGATTGGCAACGGCACATCTGCGACAGGAACTGGAAGTGTGGCGATTGGGTTAACAGCTCAGTCACTACATAATAATTCGGTAGTTATATCTCCTGACAGCGCGGTATCTACTGCTTCAGGCCAATTTATCGTTGCTAGTACTGGCGGTATCAACGACATATTCTTCGGCAAGGGTGTCTCCAACGCTGCCCCGACAGGCTATACAATTAATGGCACCAGTGGATCGGGTACGGATATTCAGGGGGGCAACGTTACCTTTGCCGGGGGTCGTGGTACGGGTACGGGCGCTGGTGGGGATCTGGTATTCTCAACGGCCGGGGCCGGGGGCGCCTCTAACTCAACACTTAATGGGCTCTCTGAGAGGGTGCGTATTACTAGTGCGGGAAATATGGGTATTGGTACGAACAGCCCCCTATATAAACTTCAGGTAGTAGATGCGTCGTCGCAAATCGTGTCGAGACTAGGTAATTTTCAGGTTAATAACTCTGCGAACGGAGGAAGTGGCAGTGGAATGGGCGTAGTGGCTACAGGAGCAGGGGGCAATTTATATCTGTATAACACTAACGGAAATGTCTCAATCAGAACGAACACTGCGTATGGCGCCGAACAAGAGAGGCTTACGGTGAGGTCTGATGGCAACATAGGCATTGGCACAAATGCTAGTCTTGGACAGCTCGCGGTGGTGAATGACACGGCTGCCGACGTCGGATTGGTCATCCAAGGAGCGGCCAGTCAGACTGGGAATTTGCAAGAGTGGCGAGACTCTACGGGAACAGTACTCTCTTCGGTGGGATCGAACGGAGTGATAAACGCCAATGCAGGCATAGCATCAAGTGGAAACCTTGTACTGAGCCCGACAGGAACATATATTATCGTTGGAACAAAACGGATCATGCAAAGCACCGGGGGCGGTTCATATATACAGCTTAATCTTAAGGGAGACCTAGCGAGCTATTCTGGGTGGACGATGCGCACGCAAAATGGAGGGACGACGCTACTGGTAGACGGAGCAGGCAATACACCAACTAGCCCAGTATCAGTTATCAAGGGTAGTGCCACACAGACCGGAGATTTATTACAAGCTCAAAATTCCGCTGGTACGGTATTGGCTAAAATTGATGCCTCAGGTCATTTGACGGTCAAGAATGCGGTAGTCCAAGGGACTCTAACTGTTACGGACAGTGCAATATTCAATGGCAACTTCATCACATTCAGTAGTAACGTACGTGGCAAAAATGTCACAGCATCGGCGAGTGTGACATCACAGAATATTACTTTTGGCACCCCACATGCCGATGCTGATTACGCGGCTTTTTGTAACTCGATCTGGGCACCCTGTTGGGTGAGCAATAAAACAACAACTGGTTTTAGGGTGAACTTTGAAACTTCGTCACCTAGCGATGGTTCAGGCCGGTTTGATTGGTTCGTAGCCAGATAAAGTAACTAAACAATGCAAGGAGATATACATGATGGATCAATATAAACCACAACCCAAACAGCAGGCAAAACAAGCTACCTCAGTGCAATCCGCGTCAGTAGCTTCTCGCCCAGTACCACAGCGAGCAGCCAGCAATCGCAAAAAGCCCATCATTATAACTATGATCATAGTAATCTTTGTGGCCATCCTTGGTCTCGGTGGGTATGCAACTTACACCAAGAAATCGGATAATCTTGTCGGTGTAAACTCCGGTAAATACCAAGCCCTATTCCTTACAAACGGCCAAGTCTACTTTGGTAAACTCGCCAAAGTAGATAATGACACGATAAAGATATCAGATATCTTCTATCTCCAAGTACAACAAGCAGTCCAGCCTAAAGAAGGGGAAGATAAGCAGGGTGAAACTCAATTAGTGAAGCTCGGTGAAGAGTTACACGGTCCTGAAGATGAAATGTTTATTGATCGTGACCAAGTATTGTTCTGGGAGAACCTCAAAGGCAGTGGTAAGGTAACCGAAGCTATCAGTCAGTACAAGAAATAATACGCTATACTAAAGCTTGGAATAGGTCTCATGTTTAATAGCATTTTGCGAGGAAACATGAGCCTTTTTCTTTTTCATTTGATAATAAAACAGCTTTAGTAGCCAGAAGAAGCTGAAAAATACTTGCCAAAACTCGGGGGGGGGGGTAACATAGGAGCATAAGCGTGTTTCTCGCCTGTGAAGCCATATTCCACAGGTTCCTCCACCGAGACATAACGTGAAGGTACTTTATAACACAAGAAGACAAGCGCCACACCTATTTTTGGCGTGCGTAGAAGAATAAAAAGGATAATCAATGCAACAGGTCTGTAATCTTGCCAACACCGGCACCAATATAGCTCTAATTATTGCGGCTGCATTCGGTATCATTGCCGTGGCTGGCCTCATACTCTATCAACTTAAGAACGGCAAAGCCTTTTCTCAGGGTTTCTTTGCGCTCTTTCTTGTATTTGGTGTTGTCGGTACCTTACTGCTTGCACCAGCTGCTACACACGCTGGCGGTGTTGCAGACTGTCCTGATGGCTCTCAGACAAGCAGTAACGGTAGCCAAGCATCTATCACGTGTCCAACAAACTGGGTGGTGGTGCCAGGTAATCCTGCATATAACACCAATGACTTCTGTGTGATGAAATACACGGCGCGAAACGTTGGCGGAACTGTTACTGGTACACAGGATATTGAAGATGACGATGATAATGTACTCTTTTCAACCAACATTTACTCAGGGGGAACGGCTACCTCGCAGGCGAATGGTCTGCCGTGGGTTAATATTTCGCAAACTGACGCTATCACTGCCGCTGCAGCTGCTGCTCCAGGCGCGCACTTACTTACAGAAAACGAATGGATGACACTAGCTCATAACGTACTGGCTAATCCTGCCAATTGGTGTAACGCAGATGGTTCAGGTTGTGGCAACGCTCCTGGTACCGCTGGTAAAGTTCTAGCTTCTGGTCATAACGATGATGGCGATGCGTTCAGCAATGACTTTGGTGTCAATGGCCCGCTTGATGCCTCTACAGATGACTCACAGGCTTGCTACGGAACAGTTACTCCTGGCGTTAACACTCCTTGCGGTAGCGAACCAGGCACTCAAAAACGCACACTGACGCTCTCTAACGGGTCAGTGCTCTGGGATCTTGTTGGTAACGTCGGTCACTGGACAAGCGCCACTGAAACTCGCGGCAACTTGCCAAGCATCGGTGGATCAGGTAGTCCATTTGAGTACAACCTCGATACAGGTCTTGGTTTGCCAACACCAGATAACTGGGGAACCCTAAGCTACATTAACCCGGCTATTCAGAATCCTGCTGCTGCAAACTGGGGCATCGCCCAGGGCCTCGGCATTCTGTTCTCCGGTTTCGACTCTGGGTCTTCGACTCCTGTGGCGTTCATTCGGGGTGGTGTGTGGTTCAATGGCCCGGCGGCCGGTGCTTTCACGCTGTCTCTTGCCGATGAGCCGTCCGACTCCAATCCGTTCGTTGGCTTCCGTTCTGCTTTGTAATGACGCTTAACACTTTCCACTTGAACGCTTAGCGCTTAATCGCTTTTCTCTTCCACCCGATTCCCGCCGTGCGGGACATCGGGGTAGGAAGTGCCGTTAGGCACTCGGTTCAAATTTTGTAAAATAGACTATACATGGCTACAACATCCTCTGCTAAAACTGCCTCAGACGAGTTACTGATTCACACCAAGATGGTAGACTTTCTGGCTTGGCTGTTCCCAATCCTCAACACATTTCCGAAAAACCAACGGATGGTTATGTGTCAGCAGATCAGTAATAGTGCATTAGATTGTTTACGTCTTATCGTGAGTGCTCGCAATGCTCGTTCTCCGTCTAAGCGCTCAAGTCTTTTGTTTGAACTCAATGTAGAGTTAGAGGTTCTGCGTAAGCTGCTTTCAGTTGCTCATACTATTGGCTTTCTTAACGCGAAACGAACTGAAAACGGTATGAAGCAGTTGCTGGAACTTGGCAAAATGTGCGGCGGTTGGATCAAGCGTTACGATCAGGCTTAGTAGTTTCTTTGTACTGAGCGTAGAGTTTACGGATAAGTTTGTTAGATAAACGAGGGCTGGCGTGCTTGGTATGGGCGACCCAGGAATAAAAGACTACCCGTAAGTCTTCTTTGGTGAGGGTACCTTTTTCGTATTGCCTCAGCATCTGCTTCCAGCGTTTTTTAATATGTTTCAAACTACCGCTTCGGACACGGATTTTATGCCGCCAGATGACATAGCCGACAAACTCCACGCCAAGGTGGGCCGGGAACAGCCGAGTTTTACGCGGGTGTACGGTGAGGCACAGTTCGTCGTGTAGAAACTTCGTAATCTGCTTCTGCCACTCATGGAGCTGCTGTTTATTATCATGAACTAACATAAGGTCATCCATGTAGCGGATATAGCGTTTTACTTTTAGGGTTCGTTT
>JAGQNJ010000045.1 GCA_020428115.1 Candidatus Saccharimonadota bacterium | reverse complement strand
TATTAAACCGTTGCGTATAGGCTTCTGGATTGTCCATTAGGACTGGGGGTTGTGGAGCTGATATTTCTGACATTTTGGTTTATTACGCTAATGTTATTAACAGATAACATACTAGCATATGTTTGCAATTTTGTCAATAGAGCTGATCTGTTATACTAGCTTTAATGAGTTTAGGACTTGGGATAGTAAGTATTTAGCTATACCTTATTCCCTGACCTTCAAAAACGCCACCGTAGAACAAGCGTGGTTATCCGATGGGCTATGCTCACTAGCAAATAGGCTCTTATATTTTGCCATAGCCCATAGTTACCTTGACTCAAGCATAACCTATTTGAGCAAATCGTTAAAGGTTACTCTTAGGGTTCGCAATGTCTCTCAGCTCAATGCTTACTCTACAGCAGAACGTTCTTCTGTTTCGTGAGGCTCCTTGGCTTCCTGCTGCTTGTATTCTTTGGTTACCCACATGGTCATGCCTTCACGCTTCTCAGGTATCCAACGACCATTGGCACCGTGTTCTTCACCAAATGTATCATTATCTGGATTGGCTTTAATACGATCCTTATGATAGGTGTGCACATCGGAATGTACCGTGAAAGCATCAATGTCATCGCCAATATACTCTAGGTCGGGACGTTGGTCGAAAAAGCCAGCAAACTTCTCAGTTATACCAGAAATCGCGTTGGTTTCTTCAGCAAATGAAGGGTCATTAAGGATTGAGTCTGGATTAATTTTTTGCGTGTGCTCAGTAGCAACCTCAGCTGCCCATGACAGGTCATCAAAAGTGATGTTATCACCAGGCTTAGCTGATTCCATAAGCTTGCGTAGTGTCATCTGCATGCTACCTACAAAAGCTTTATCAAATAATGCCTGGCGACTGCCGTCTTCTCTATACTGATCCGCAACCTGCTGAAGAAGCTCACTCATTTTATCTAAAGGTAGTGGGGTCATAGTGAGCTTTTCGATGTAATCAGGCTCAGCTTCTAAAGTCTCAAAATCATCACTAGTTTCTGGTTGATCAGAGTGGCCATACGCTTCTCTTCCGTCAAATTGTTCTGACATATTAGTAATATACTAGCATAAAACAACGTTTTTTGCAAGGGATTCCTATCCATTCGCAAAGATTACTTACCTCAGTTATAATAATAACTTATGAGTTTAGGAATTGGAATCGTGGGCTTGCCGAATGTTGGCAAGAGTACCCTATTTAATGCGCTGACCGACAATAATATCTTGGCGGCTAATTATCCATTTGCCACGATTGAGCCAAACACCGGTGTCGTGCCCATACCAGATGGACGCCTAGCAAAGCTGTCCGAGATGTATAACAATGCCCCCATCAAACCAGCAACTGTTAATTTTGTTGATATCGCTGGGCTTGTTGCTGGTGCAAGCCAGGGAGAAGGACTGGGCAATCAGTTCTTGGCAAACATCCGTAGCTGCAATGCGATTGCGCATGTGGTGCGCGCGTTTGAGGATCCAGATGTTCAGCATGTAGACCAAGAGCATAGCCCAGATAAGGATATCGAGATAATCACCACTGAGCTTGTATTGGCCGATCTGCAAACCGTCCAAAAACGCCTCCCCAAACTACAAAAAGAAGCCCGTGCGAACCCCAAACTACGCACAGAGGTTGGGGCACTAGAGAAAATACACGCTACACTGGACGCTGGTAAGCCAGTGTACGGTGCACTTACAGATGATGAACTAGCTGGGCTTGAAGATTTACAACTCATCACCATGAAACCGACCATTTATGTGTTCAATGTCGATGAGCAAACGCTTGCTGACGCTAACAAGAAGCAAAAACTTGCTCAATTGGTCTCACCCGCACAACATGTGTTTGTCTGTGCCAAGCTAGAAAGTGAGCTTCGTGGCCTAGATGAAACTGACAGACAAGAATTACTTGAGAGTTACGGCGTTACTTCCTCGGGTCTCGAGCAGCTCGTACATGCAGCGTACGATATACTTGGCCTGCAAAGCTACCTTACCGCTGGCGAGCAAGAAGTGCGCGCCTGGACAATACCCAAAGGTGCTACCGCACCACAGGCCGCCGGAGTTATTCACACCGACTTTGAACGTGGCTTTATCGCGGCTGAAGTCATTAGCTACAGTGACCTTATCGAGTCAGGCTCACTGCAGGCTGCAAAAACACAGGGCAAACTACGTCTCGAGGGCAAAACCTACGTGGTACAACCTGACGATATTATCGAATTCAAGTTTAACGTATAAGGAATCGACCGAATCGAGACACACGGTGGCTAGTACGGAGTGGCGCTGCGGTGTACGGGTTGGCTGCTCCCATCGCACGCATGCTCCCACCAGTTGTATCGAGCAGTGGCGCAGGCGCCGCAAGTGGTGTGAAACCCCGCGCATCTACACTCAGGGGAGCTTCCTGCTGCATCTGTACTGCCTGTAGCATGTGTTGCTGGCGTATTTCCATGACCCGCTTCTGTACGAAGTTTGTTAGGGTTCTGAGTTCGGCCTGGCGAAACGTCGTGAAGCTGAGTGTTTTGTTGGGCGTACACACTGTTACACTCGCATCAAGGAGTCGATACCCAAAATCCACCTCCACAACCATGTCGTAGCGAATATCTTCGATGGTTAGGTACATGGGCTTTTTGTCGATAAGTAGTAGTCGCTGATCGGTTGCGCACAGCATTGCAAACCCACCTGCGTACCGTCCGTTCATGCAAGCCTTGATCTGCTCACCGGGTATTAAAATATGCTGTAATTCACGCATCTCGGCCTTGCCCCAAAAACGAATTGTGACGCCGATCTGCTTCAGTTGATTTTCCACCTCTGCTAAGCTCACCATGTCGCACCTCCTCGCTTCAATGGTACCTTTATCGTAGCCCACCCCTCCAAGCTCGTCAGTTAGTTTGATCACCCTACGCATGCGATAAATATCACAGCACTGGGACGGCGCTTAGTTTATAGTTAATCTTTGGTGCTTAGTACTGCTGTGTGCTTGTGCTTGTGAGTATCTCAATACGCTGTCATACTATATACATGTTAGCATCAGACAAGCAGCGCCAAGCACTGGTAAACTTGTTTCGGACGGGCACCAAGCTCACCTACCGCAAGGGTGAATTCATCATTCGACATGGAGAAACGCCGCAAGGCGTTTTTTATATAGAAAAGGGTCGTGTCAAAGCCTATGACATCACCAAATATGGCGAAGAAAACCTGCTGATTATTCGCAAATCACGCGAGATATTCCCACTCATATGGGCGATAACAGGCCAAGAACGTAATGTCATATACGAGACGCTCACACCGACGACAGTCTGGCGACTCGACCCCGAAAAGTACCTATCTTACCTCTATGAACATACCTTTGTGTTGCCGCCCCTTCTAGATATGGCCATAGAAATGTACCGTATACATTCCGAGCGCATTATCAACCTAGAATACCGATCTGCGCGCGAGCGTCTCGCCTCCTTCTTACTGACAATGTCCAAGCGATTTGGAAACAAAAAATCTGGTCAAGTTATTATCGACGTGCCCCTACGACATCAGGACATTGCAAGCTCAATCAATATGTCTCGAGAAACAGCCAGTCGCGAAATGTCCGCACTAGAGCGCAAAGGGCTAATTCAAACCAAAAACTCAATCATAACCATCAAAGATCCTGCCAAACTCAAAGCGATCATCGAATAGGCGTCTATTTCCAGTTGAGCACAACTGTTTCGATAGTTTTGACGATTTTTTCGTGACTGGGCAGTTTGTTGTTGTCGTAGTAATGATTGGTATGCATGTAGTTCTCGAGAACATTCAAACACACAATCTCATCAGCCATAAGGTGCATTCTATCGACAGCCGGGACACTTGCAAACGGCGTTGCGACAATCAGCCGTGCGATTTTGATTGGTTTGAGAAACTGCGCAGCTGCATCGAGAGACAGAGCATTTTTTAGGCCATCTGACACCAAAATAACATTATGACCATAGAGAAGATCGCGACGAATGAGACCGCCAGAACCAAGGAGTTGGTTGATTGCGTGAAACTTCTCTCGTTTTTCCTGTTCAATATAATTGTGATACTCGCCTGTAAACTCTTCGAGCTGCCCCGTCGAAAACATATTGTTGTACGTAAACTTACCGTCCTGATCAACCACTGCCAGCGGGTCATGCTCGCCAGGCAGACGCACTTCCTCGGTTAGAAGCATGGTTAGCACACAGTGAAGCTGCATAGCTATTTCTGCGCCAACCATTACCCCGCCATCAGAAAGCGCTACGACAGCACAGTTCTCGTATCGATACTTGGGTACAAGTTTTGCAGCAAGTTGTTTGCCCGCATCTGTGCGGCTTTGAAAATACATATGCTTTCAGTTTAGCAAACAATCTCTTCCATTACCCACCTTTCACACTTTGGATGCAGATGCGGTTCTCTCGAGTGCGGTGTGGGGCAGTAGCTCGCCAAACCCCTCAAGCAACACACTTGAGCAGATAGAAGCGTTCGACGTTTCCTTTGGCCCCCGCAACCTGGCTATCGGCCTTTTGTTCTAACACGAAGCTTTGTTTAACCCACGCTTCAAAATCTTGCAAGATGTCTCTACGCATACGGTCATTTTTGATAACGCCTTTGTGTTTACTCGAGCTGCCGGCTTCAAATTGTGGTTTTACCATAGCGATAACCTGCGTTTTTGCTCCAGCGAGTTTAGAAACCTGTGGCAAAATATCCCGCAAACTTATAAATGAAACATCGATGACGACAATGTCGACTTCGTCGGACAACTCTGTCATATTTCGAATGTCTGTTTGCTCGTGTAGTTCAATTCGCTCATCGCCATGCAAGCTTGGGTGCAACTGATCGGTGCCCACATCGACTGCTATCACTTTTTTGGCGCCGTGCTGCAAAGCATAATCTGTAAAACCACCAGTGGAACTACCCACATCCAGCACAACTTTGTCCCTAAAATCTAGACTGAACTGTTCGGCAATTGACGCCAGCTTGAGCCCGGCTCTAGAAACATATTGCTCCTTGGTACTCAGTTTTACATCGGCATTTTCATCAACAAAATATCCAGGTTTGGCGACTACCTTGCCATTAACGGTGACCTGACCAAGTTTAATAAAGCTCTCGGCCTGGCTTCGAGACACCACTAGACCTTTCTCGACCAACGCTTGGTCAAGCCTAGTCTTTTTTGCGCTCACGGTAGGCTCCAGTTTCTGTATCTACACTGATCTCATCACCTACTTTGATAAATGCGGGAACTTTTACCTTGATACCCGTTTCTAGCTCGGCATCTTTGAGCACCGAGCTGGTTGTATCACCCTTCACTACGTCCTCTGCATATGTGACCTTAAGGAACACATTCTTGGGTAGTACAACGTTGATCACCTT
>JAGQNJ010000044.1 GCA_020428115.1 Candidatus Saccharimonadota bacterium | reverse complement strand
GCTACCAATGAAGCGAATTCTGGCTGTTGCCGGCATTGTTGCGGTGGGAGTGCTTCTTCTCATATCAACAAGTGGTTATCGTCGTAGTCGGTTGCACACTTTTTTGAATCCAGCGAGTGATTGTCAAGGCGCGGGCTATCAGTCGTGCCAGGCTCTAATTGCCGTTGGTTCGGGCGGTATTATTGGCCTTGGCATAGGTAGAAGTGTCCAAGTATATGGTTATCTGCCAGAAGCAGCAAACGACTCAATTTTTGCGATATATGCAGAGAAGTTTGGGTTCATTGGTACAACCGCACTACTGGGACTTTTTATGGCGCTATTTGCACGACTTAAGCGAATCATTGAGCACACACCTGATGACTACGGAAGGCTACTTGTTGTTGGTATCCTCGCGTGGCTTAGTACCCAGGCGTTTATTAACATTGGTGCCATGATTGGTTTGCTACCGCTCAAGGGTATCACACTGCCGTTCATTAGTTATGGTGGTACCAGTTTGATATTTGTGACAGCTGCAATTGGCGTCGCATTTAGTGTTTCGCGGTATACTACATACAGTATTGCAACAAATGGGGGAACTCCTAATGACAGTATTGCTGGTAGGCGGGGGAACCGGGGGACATATAAAACCCCTGTTAGCCGTCGCCCATGAGTTAAAAAAGCAAGGCAAGCATACGCGCACAGTGTTGGTGGCCGAAAAGGGAACCAAGTTTGATGCGCTTGCAAAAAGTTCCACAGATATCGACGTACAAGAACGCGTGCGAGCGGGGAAGTTTAGGCGCTATCACAATGAGCGATGGTATAAAAAGCTGCTCGATATTAAAACCTTTGGCCAGAACGTCACTGACTTTTTTAGAACAATTGCTGGGTTCTTTGATGCTCTAGGTGTAATCAGGCGGACGCAACCAGACGTCGCCTTTATTAAGGGCGGGTTTGTCGGGGTTCCGATGGGTCTTGCTTGTGCTATACGATGCGTGCCATACATTACACATGACTCAGATACACATCCAGGGCTAGCCAACCGAATTATTGGCCGTTGGGCGCGTATTCATGCAGTTGGTATGCCAGAAGAGTTTTATGCTTATCCTAAAGCTAAAATGAAATTTGTTGGTGTGCCACTCGGCAAAGAATACCACAGGGTGAATGAGCATGACATGCTTGTCTATCGTGAGAGACTCGATTTGCCAAAAAGCGGACAGGTAATTTCGATTACAGGTGGTAGTCTTGGCGCTCAACGACTCAATATTGGCATGGAGCTCGTGGTTGGCATACTTGTCAAAGAACATCCAGGCCTACATATACTCCACCAAACCGGAGCAAGCGCAAAGCAATTGTACAGTTCGCTTGATCCAGAACTCCGCAAGCGCATACGCACCGTCGACTTCGTCAATGATCTAGCGTGTTTTACTGGCGCTGCAGATCTGGTTGTCGCACGAGCGGGCGCTACAACGATTAGTGAGCTAGCTGTGCAACACAAACCAGTTATTCTTGTGCCAAATGCCGAGCTTACAGGTGGTCACCAGCTTAAGAATGCTAAGCATTTAAAAAGGCAAGGTGCTGTTGAGATTCTAGATGAGACAACCTTACGCCACCCCACGGAAGCTGTGGAGATGATAGATAGCTTGCTGCGTAATCCTAGGCGACGCAAAGAACTGAGTCAAGCTATCGGTAAACTTTCCTCGGATAATGCTGCTGCAAGCATAGCAACAATGATAGTATCACTGCTGCAGGAAAGGGAAGCATAAGGCGTGGGGCTCTTCAAGCGTCGTAAAACAGAACAAGATACGCGCATGCGGGCACACCAGCCAGGTCGTAGCGCTCCCTTTACGTACTACCAGAGTAGAAATGAGGGATCAGCTGGTGCAAAAAAAACTGTTGAGCAGCGTGTAGCAAGTCAAAAAACACGACTCAGACATATTCCAACCTTTGTTGCGACAGTTATAATCGTTCTTTGTTTGGCGTATGCTATGACACTTACGACAAATCCCAAGATCGTCATTGTCAATCAGCAAAATGAAGCTGTCAGCTCGTTTTTGCGCCCTGAAGAGGTGTACCAGTCAGCTGCAACGACTGTTCTTAGCAGTTCGCTGCTTAATAAGGCAAAGCCAACACTTAACACCGATGCGGTTGCGGCAAAATTACAAGAACAGTTTCCAGAGGCGACCGATATAGCAGTGACCATTCCTCTTCTCGGACGACGGCCTGTTGTGTATATGCGCATCGCTGAACCAATTATTTTACTTAACTCGCCATCTGGTAGTTATGTTATCGACGAGAAGGGAAGAGCCATTGTTCTTTTGCAGGATGCGCCGAATGCACAGGCCCTATCGCTTGTTATTGTTGATGACCAGACAGGATTGGATATTCAGACTGGTCAACAGGCACTTTCACAAAATGATGTCGTTTTCATTCAAGCACTGCGACAGCAGTTTGAAGCCAGCGGTCTTCAGGTAGAATCCATGACTCTGCCACCTCTAGCGCACGAGCTGCATGTCCGAATAAAGGATGTTCCGTATGTCATAAAGTTCAATCTTGTTGGTGACCCCAGGGAACAGGCTGGAACCTATCTAGCAGTCAAGCAAAAGCTAGAACAGGACAAAGTTACACCGGCGGAATACATCGATGTTCGTGTTCCTGAACGAGCCTACTACAAGTAACTCATGTAACAGGGGAGGGTGTTTGGTTATCTGCGATACCTGTGGGAAATATTCTGGCACAGTATGACCCCCCCATGTAATCGAGTTACACAATCAATTCCGCGTGTAGATATACCAAAACAACCCCCGTTCTCCTTCTCCCTTGTTCGTCTTTTGTTCACGTAGTGTTAATAATATTGTTTTGTAAAAAACTATACGAAACTATTCAAGTCGTGAAATGTCAAATTTTTCGTGAAATAGGTGCTAGTGTAGGGGAATAAAAGCAAACGCTATAAAAGAACAGAAAAGTCAAATATTGCAACATCGACTGTGGAAAACTTATCGTTGTGGTAATAATGACATAGATCACAATGTAGCAGTACACATTGGCGAACGTGTGCGTATAGACGGTTACAGTAGTGTAGCAGCGCAAAATTGTACCTAAACAGTGATTAGTAAAAAAACTCCCCTGTTAGTAGAGGTATCAGTAATCAACTTAAACTAGAATAGTTAAGTCGCAAAATATACATTGTGCGACATTGTGCGACATTGTGTCTATGTGGCTTTGGGTGTGCTCTACTGGCTTTGTACATGTATATTTACTGTGATTTTGTTTTGATTTTTTTGTGCGTGCTTCTACTGTGCGTGCCACCCTACGTTCTTGCTACGTGTACCTACTATTTTGCAAACCCACCCACATAAATCATGTTCGCAAAATGTTCACATTATAAACATCTAGCGTCTTGTTTCAAATGCTCCTGAATACGGGTGCTGTATGGCTTGTGCAATATTCTGTCGGGCAATTGCGCTAGAGTTCTCGATGACCTCAATGACACTTTGAGATACTTGTTTTGGCTTCTCTAATACTCTGTGGTAGGCTCCATTGTTGACCGCAGTATCAAGCGATATCCTTGGGTACAACCAAATCAGCGTTGAGAGAGAGCCTATCGTTCCTCGACCTGTTGAATGGAGTTCTGCTGCCACAGACATGCCAATTATATGCTCTCTATACCACTCTTCATTGGGTTCAAGGGTAGTTTTATATCGCTTTCTTGTAGTAACAAGTTCGGTAAATGGATCTTCAATATGTGCAACGACTACATTACCAATTCTACCGTAGAACTTCGGCGGCCTCACCATATCACCAAGAGGAGGTCTTCCTTCCCACACTGCTACAGCTGCTCTCTGATAGCCGTAGTCATAAAGGTCTGGCAGATAATAATGAGTCAGTAATGATTCATAATCTTCTAGAGAGTCAATTGTATCAAAAGCCCTAACTGTGCCTGCAAGCTGTGAAGCTTCGGGAGGCAGATTAATAGGTTCTCGCTCTGACATATGACAAGCCCCCCTAATTCTACTCCTCGGCGAGGGTGTAGGTGGCTTTGGCAACACGCTTGAACTGTGGCTTGCCTTGTAGGTTCAAAAGAATCGTAGTTTCTTTGACGTAGCGGCTCTTGAGCACGCGCTTAACGATTTCGTCACGATGTAGTGGCTCGCCAGCTTTTTTGAGCACCTCTGTTATAACATCGGCGACAGTACCCTTTTTGTAGCCCCACTCTTTGAGTGCGTAGATACCACGGCCGACGAGCACGAAGCGTTTGTCTTTGATCAGCTCGTTGTGGATTGCCTGAGTAGTTACGTCCTTACGCTTGAAGTCAGACTTCTTGATTGCAGCTGCAATCTCAGAGAAGTGCATCTGCTTGCCGTTTTCGAACAGGATAACGTAGATTTTGTCGCGAATGTTTTTGGGGTTAACCATAGGCCATTTTATGAGACCCCAGCGGCCATTAAGATGTGCGAGCTGTTTGCTTAGTGAAGCGAGTGCTGCTGCACGCTTGTCATCTGTAACATGTGCACCCTGGGCAACTTTATCGATAGTTGTTGGTTCACCAATGGTCTTTACTGCATCGATCACCTTGCCAACGGCACTTTTGAGATCTTTTTCACTGTAGTCACTTGCCAGTGCGGTTGCCTGGTAAAAGAAATCGTTCTCGTCTACGGTCACGAGCTCTGGGCAGAGTTTGGTAATAAACGCTACGCGTGATTGGTCGATACGTGAGTTATCTTTGGTAACTTTGGCGCTCAGATCTGCAATGCGTGCTGCTGCGCCCATTTCAGTAACGAGTGATACAAGCTGCTCCTGGGTGCTCTCAAGATTCGGCAGTTTACCCTGCTCTGCTGATGCTTTGAGGCGAATAACAACGGCTTTCTCGAGCTGACGCACTCGTTCTCGGGTAATCCCAAGCAACTCCCCTATTTGTTCCAGAGTCTCTTTGCGGTCAAACAAACCAAAGCGGCGTGCAACGATTTCTCGCTCTCGCTCTTTTTCGATTTTGCTGAGTATATCAGTTACAATTCTTTCGATGTTCAGTGTTTGTTCGGCCATAGTCTTCTCTGCTTTTCCTTACAAATTGATTACGTTTCATTAATTATAAAACGTAAGTAAATAAAAGTCAATAACATTTTATACCTAACTAATTCTAGCACAAAATAGACGAAATTATGGCTTTTGTTGTGTTGTAATATTGCCCCGCAACCTTATGTTATAGAGGTCAAACCTGTGGAAACCCCTCCCTATGTTACTTTGGGCCGCCAAAGTAACCAAAGCTCCCGAACGCGCCAGAAACAGTTATTGCCGTACATGGTTTTCGAACCGCGCCGAAAAAGTGGCAAGCATCCCTCGCAGTTTTATTCATGCTTGCTCGGGCAGATTTTCGGCTCGATTCGTTTCTCAAACTTCCTACGGCATCAGTTTCTGAAAATGTTCGGACGCGGCCGTTCGTGCATACTATCATTCTTTGAGAGCATAGTCTTCAGGAGCCTCCAGCGCCTGGCTAAGCTTTTTTGCGGGGGAAGCGGCGACCTTTGCCCTTCTCTGGTGCTTCGTCTAGAAGTTTTTGAGCTGCCTTTTGGTCGAGTTTTTTGGGGTCGACTTCCTTAGGGATTTTGGCA
>JAGQNJ010000043.1 GCA_020428115.1 Candidatus Saccharimonadota bacterium | reverse complement strand
TGATCATGACGGATTTACCTGAGCCAGTCTGACCCGCCACCAACAAGTGCGGCATTTTATCGAGTGCGCGCGCAACAGGCGCCCCAGATATGTCCTTGCCGATACAAAAACCAAGTGGACTTGTTATGTCCTGCCAGTCCTTAGACTGCAAGATACTACTTAGACGCACAACTGCAGGCTTAACGTTTGGCACCTCGATACCAACTGCACGCTTCCCTGGTATTGGTGCTTCGATACGAATAGAATGCGCTGCAAGATCAAGTGCTAGGTTGTTATCCAGTGCGGTAATTTTTGTCAGTCGCGTGCCCGCCGGTGGCTTCAGTGTGTACTGCGTAACTCTTGGGCCAACGTTTGCACCCTCCATCTCAACTTTAATATTGAAATTCTCTAGGCTCTCCTTGATAATCTTGGCGTTTGCTTCCATATCGCCCGCATCGGCCTTGTCCTGTTTCTGGTTGAGCAATTCAATGGACGGCAATTGCCAGGTTGGATCACTTGCGACTGTTAGCGCTTCGTGTGATTGTTCGGGCGTTAGCTTCTGGGCAGTGTTTTTGAGATTCGCAACACTAGCCGCTTTGTGTTCAACAGGCACGCCTTCATTAACCTTGAAGCCCTTTTCTTCGGCATTATTTTTCAGCTCATTAAGATCTGTGTCCTTTTCTTTGCGCTTGAGCGGTTCAAGCAACGCTAGTAGAACCTTCGGTGAGATATTGAACGTCAAGAAAAACGCAAGTATCATCAACACAAAAAACATGATGCTGGCTGGGAATTTGGTAATGGCATGAAGTGTTGTATTGCCAAGCAATTCACCGACCATACCTCCATGACCACCAACATATTCGCCTGCTTGATCCTGGCTCACAAACGCGACCTGCAACCAGCTCGCGGCAAAAGCTAGAAATGCCAGCATGCTTACAAGCTTAGAAAGCGGTATCTGTTTATCCTCACTCATAAACTTGATTATGCCAAAAAATATCAGGGCTACAGGGGCAAGATATGCCGCCCAACCAAGCGCCCAGTACACACCGGCAAATAAGCCTTCAGGCAGTGGACCACCCGCGCCAAAGCCGCCCAAAAGCAAAAACAGAGCGAGCAGCATCATGACGATTGCACCCGCTAGGGGCCAGAACTGCGAGGGTTCCTTTTGCTCTTCCTTTTTCTTTTTGGTGCGTGTTTGTTTGCGCTTCTTAGCCATAACTGTTTTGATTATATCATGCTGGGTTGGGTTTGCGGGGAGATTAGTCCTCTATTCCCATCTGTAACTTGCGCCTAACGACTTCCTGGCGCCAGTGGTCCAGTTCCTGGACTGCGGCTTCCGGGGCATGGTGGTTGTGGCCGCCACGTATAATCTGTTCAGCTGCAAACTCCCTATGAAAAATTGCATCAAGTACCCACGGGTCATTCCGGGCTTCCTGTCGTAGCTCTTCTGCGTAGGCTGCATCAGTAGTATCAGCTTGCTCATCTTGTGGCTGTGGTAGTGTTTCCATCGGTAGTGTTTCCATATATCTATTGTACCAGTATGTTCGCTTTTTGTCAACCTACTCGTATGCCTCCTTGGCGGTGCAAAGTAATGGGGACTAATCGACTCTTGGGTCGTGGCCTAGGAGTTGCTGGCGCATCTGTGCAAATCGCTCCTGCTGCTCTTTGGCAATCTGTTCTGGGGTCTTTTCAGCGCCTTTTGGCTGACCCTTGCGTCCTGCCCCCTGTTGTTGCTTATTGTCGCCGTTTGGTTTACCGGAACCAACGATATTTACCACTGGTATGACAATTGGGCTCCGCTGGGTTTGTTCAAATAGGTAGTGTGTAACGTGGTCTTTGAGCTCCTGCTTGAACCGATCAAGATCTACGCGCTTGAACCGCTGCGAAACTGCCCGTTTGAGCTCTGCTCGCAAGCCAGTCATGATCTCCTCATTATCGCGAATGTAGATAAATCCACGCGTAATGATATCTGGGCTGGTTAGTAACTGGCCTGACTTCTTGTCAACGGTAAGCACGACGGCAACTAGGCCCTCCTCGGCAAGCATCAACCGATCTTTGACAACGACATTACTAACGATAGCACCCGTCTGATCAACCAAAACCGTACCGTGTGGCACCGTGCCAGCGAGCTTCATAGTATCTTTGGTTAGCGCGATGATGTCGCCATTATTTGTATTCAGACAGTTTTTGCGTGGTATTCCCTGGCGTACCGCTTCTTCGATATGGTATTTTTTGGCACGATAGGGGCCATAGATTGGCACAAAGAACTTAGGGCGAGTCATAGCAATCATTTCGCCATACTCCTCTAGGCTCGCATGACCTGATACGTGAAGCGGCCCACAGCCATCGACCTCACGAGTCTGATGCCGGAAAACATGTACACCCATTTTCATGAGATTATCAACCATGTCGCCAATGAGTCTGTCATTGCCTGATTCGGGGATTGGCGTACTCGACAAGATAACTGTATCCTGCTCCTTGAGTTTGATATGGTTGTGATCACCAGTTGCCATGCGCTGCAAGGCAGAATTTGGCTCACCTTGTGAACCAGTACAGATGACAACCACTTCTTTGTCTTTCATGTTCGGCACGTTGGCAATCGGCACGAACGTTCCCTTAGGAATCTTGATCATGCCGAGCTTAACGGCAACTTCGAGCGTACTCATCATACTGCGCCCGTCCATGGCAATTTTGCGCCCGTGGTGAGTCGCGGCGTTGACTAACATTTGTATTCGATTGATGTTACTCGAGAACACCGCTACAAATACTCGCCCAGGTGCCTGGTCAAAGATATCGATAAAGCTTGGTTCAATTGTGCTCTCTGAGGGCGTCCTGCCTGGTCGTTCGGCAGTTGTACTATCGCTCATCAGTAGCAGTACCCCTTCGTCACCAAGTTGCTTGAGGCGATCTGTATCGCTGCGTTCGTGGTCGAGCGGATCCGGATCAAGCCGAAAATCACCTGTATTTATCACACGCCCAACTGGGGTATCGACAACCACACAGGTGCTGCCTGGTATCGAGTGCGTAATACGCACAAGCTCAATAAAGAACGGCCCAACCTTGAGGCGTTCGTGGGTTACTTCGTTCATCGCCACAGTGTTAAGCGCAAATTCTTCTGGTATCTCTGCGCCGAAGTTCTCAAATATCTTCTCGACCATACCAATCGTAAAGCGACTACCATATATTGGTGCGGGAACCTTCGGCACGATATGTGGCAAACCTCCGATATGATCAAGGTGACCATGCGTTATAACATAGGCACGAACCTTGTGCTTGATACTCTCGAGATACGCAATATCCGCAATCCCGTAGTTGATACCAGGTAGGTCAATACCGAGTTCGTTACCACAGTCCACAACGATAGCGTCGTTCATATATTCCATGACAATCATGTTTTTTGAACCGCCACCGTCCATGCCACCAAGACCGATGATCTTGAGCACTGGGCCATCGTCGATAACGTTCGCTCGACCCTTGGGCTTATCCTTTACTGTTGCAGCACTGTACTGGCTTGCAATGCGGTGCGCATCTTCGAGCGTTCGCTTCTGGGCGCGTATTGCCTGCCCTCTTGAAGTCGCGCGCGCACCATTGGTCGCTAAACGCAGTGGTGTGCTTTGTCGAGCCGACCGCTGTCGTCCCGCCTGTTGATTATTGTTTTTATTATTCGTGTTCATACATACTCCTTTGTACGTAAGTTAAAGATTAAAGTTTTTCTACTATCATTGGTATGCGGGCAAAATCATCGATGAGCGTCTGTCGCATACTACCGTTATAGAGTGCTGCAGCCGGATGAAACAACGGTAGGAGGACCTGCTTCTGCTCACCAAACTGTATCCGCTTGGGCTCTCCGTGAATTTGGCTTATTTTGGCGTTCGGCAAAAAATATTCCATGCTGTGCCGACCTAATGTCACAACCAGTTTTGGTTTAATGACATTAAGCTGACGCACCAAGTACGGCCAAAAAGCTTTCTTTTCTTCTGGCAACGGGTCACGGTTATCCGGCGGACGATATTTGACTATATTAGTTATATACACAGACGAGCGCTGAAGCCCGATCATCTCGAGCATTTCGTTTAAGAACTTACCTGCTGCCCCAACAAATGGCTTACCTTGTATGTCCTCGTTTTTGCCTGGCGCCTCACCGATAAATACAATGTCTGCTTCTGGGTTACCATCAGCAAATACCAGCTGCGTTGCACCTTGCGCGAGCTCAGCGCAAACCCCATCATCAAGGATCTGCTGCTGTATCGTTTGAAGTTCTGATTGTTTTGTCATAGTTATTTTTTGGCTGCTAACCGTATGCCCTGGATAATCCGCGCCAGCCCCCACACTGCGGCAATAATCGTACCGAGCCACTGCAGGTTACTGCCACTATCAATCGCCAGTGATCCGAGCACGTACCCGAGTATCCACATGATGAGCCCTGTTGTTATGTACCCAACTGGGCTCATGGCCTGCTTACGCAGTAGTTGCTCGGCTTTACTTGTTTTTGGTTTCTTTGTACGTGCCACCACCATTGTAGTTCCCCTTATTTTTTGTCCTTTGCTGCCGCCCGCATACTAAGCTGTAGGCGACCGCGGTCATCGATTGCAACAAGCTTCACGTCTACGCGATCACCTTCTTTGACCACATCACTTGGCTTGTTCACGCGCTCTTCTTTCATTTCACTGACATGCACAAGACCCTCGTGACCAGGCATAATCTCAACGAATGCGCCAAAATCAAGTACGCTCACCACACGACAGTTTTCGTAAACTTTGCCAACTTCTGGTTCGGCCGTTAGATTACGCACCCACTGCATGGCCGCTTCAATACTTGCTTGGTCAGGACTTGCAATCATAACCATGCCATCATCTTTAATATCAATAGTGGCACCTGTCTCGGCAATGATCTTGTTTATTGTCTCGCCACCCTTACCAATAACATCGCGAATCTTGTCTGGGTTAATCTTGATAGATTCGACCTGTGGTGCGTACTTGCTAAGCTTGGTACGAGGCTCAGACATAGTCTCGAGCATGTGGCGGAGTATCTCGCCACGACCTTCTTTTGCCTGTGCCAGTGCTTGTTTGAGCACTGCAACAGGAAGGCCGTGCACCTTCATGTCCATTTGTAGCGCAGTTACACCCTCAGTTGTACCAGTCACTTTAAAGTCCATGTCGCCCGCAAAATCTTCCGCATCTGCGATATCGCTTAGAATATATGGCTTATCACCATCCATCATTAGTCCCATTGCGATACCACTTACAGGACGTGTCAGAGGCACGCCGGCATCCATCAGTGCCAAACAGCTTGAACAAGTTGCAGCCATGCTGGTGCTTCCGTTCTGGCTCATAATCTCGGTAACTGAGCGGATAGTGTATGGGAAGTCAGCCTCAGCTGGCAAAACAGGTAATAGCGCGCGTTCCGCTAGGTATCCGTGCCCAATTTCACGACGACCTGGGCTCCCCAGACGCTTTACCTCGCCCACAGTCCAGCCGGGTGCATTATAGTGGTGGAGATAGCGTCGTTCGCCTTCCTTTTCCATTGTGTCGACAATCTGTGCAAAGCTGAGCGGCGCAAGCGTTACGATATTCATCGCCTGCGTAACGCCACGGGTGAATATGCTTGAACCATGTGCTCTTGGCAAGATACCTACCTCACTTGAAAGTGGGCGGATTTCTTCGAATGAACGCCCATCTGGACGAACACTGTCCTCTACAATACCCTTGCGTACGTCTTTGTGAACCGCAAGCGTAAACGCATCGTCGTGTTCTTGTTTGACTTCACCGTAGTCTTCGCCATATTCTTCTTCGAAATGTTGATGCATTTGATCCTT
>JAGQNJ010000042.1 GCA_020428115.1 Candidatus Saccharimonadota bacterium | reverse complement strand
CAATTACCATGTTGGCTACTTCGCGGGCTGTTAAACCTGATAGTGCCGTTGTAATTTGATCGTGTAATACTTGTTTGGTCTCGCCCTGGCGATGCTCGGTCTTGGTTTCGCCAACGCACAAAATTGGCGTAATACCGTTTCGCACGCACGCACTTACCTTATCACGCACAACATCGAGTGTTTCCCCAAAATAAATCCGTCGCTCCGAGTGCCCGATGATTACGTAGTGCACAAGTTCACGAAGCATCGTGAACGAAACTTCACCAGTGTAAGCACCCGAATCCTTATAGAAGGCATTTTGCGCCGCAAGACGGAATTTGCGTCGGTCAATTTGCAGGCTGAGTGGCTGCAAGGTCAACAAGCTCGGCGCCAAAACAACCTCTATCGAACGGTGTATTTTGATTCGCTCATGAAGCCGATGCAACAACAGGCTTGCCTGGCTTGTGTTGAGATGCATTTTCCAATTTCCGACTATAAGTATTTTGCGCATATGGTTTACTGCTTATGTTTACTCTTATTGTACAGCATTCTGGCGCGCTTCTTATCCTCAAGTGCCTCGATACCAGGTAATTTTTTGCCAGCCATTAGATCAAGGCTCGCTCCGCCCCCTGTTGATACATGATCAAAACACTTCGTAAGCCCGCGCTGTTCGATATATGCCGATGTGTCGCCACCACCGATGAGCGTGTACGGCTTGTGGCCAAACTCCCCCATCATCGCCTCGAGCAGTATTTCTGTACCATGTGCAAATGGCCCAATCGGCCCCTGGACACCTGCTACCTCAGTAACACCCATCACCCCATTCCAGACCACGGTTTGTACCATCTGCATACCACCTGCAATAAATGCACCAGAAAAGGGCCCAATATCCAAAATCAGCTCATCTGCACCTACAACTGCATCATCATGGTTCGGGCGCTTTGGATAGCTCTCGATATCCGAAAAAGCATGCGTTGCCCAGTCAACTACCCGCGTCCGCGCCCTGGGTTCGAGACTGTCTGCCACTACTCCATCCTGTGGTAGGTACAGTACAAATGGGCGCTTTTTTGCTTCCTTTTTTGCGAGCTCTAGTATGTCTTCGGCAAGATCACGATCCGCAGGATCAGCTTTGCTCTTTCCGATACGTATGCCTTCGGCCAGCAAAAACGTATTGGCCATCGCGCCACCGAGCGCCACAAAATCAGCTGTCTTGATAAAGTGCTTAACAATATCAATCTTGTCAGCAATTTTTGCTCCGCCCACAATTGCCATAAGTGGACGCTTGGGATGATCCATAACGTCTGAGATAGCGGTCACTTCACGCTCAAGAAGCAGTCCAGCAACACTTGGCATATAGTGTGTAATTGCATCTGTCGAGGCATGCGCACGATGTACAACGCCAAAACCATCCTGGACAAACACATCCGCTCCATGCGCTAATTGCTTGGCAAAGTCAGCATCATTGGCCTCTTCTTGGGCATAAAACCGTACGTTTTCGAGCAATAACACCTGCCCAGGGCGTAATGCTGCGACGGCAGCATCGGCCTCTTCACCAATACAATCATCGACAAATAACACTTCATGTTTGAGCAACGTACCTAAACGCTGTGCAACCGGCCTGAGCGAAAGTGCCTTGTCGTACTTGTCTTTGGGGCGACCGAGGTGCGAACAAATGATCACTTTACACTGTTGCTGGAGTAGATACTTGATGGTGGGAACAGATTGCTCTATTCGATAATCATCTGTGATTGTACCTTCATTACTAAGTGGAACATTATAATCAGCTCGCAGCAAAACAGTTTTGCCCTTGAGCTTGATATCCTTAATCGTTTTTTTGTTAAACATCCTACCTGCCACCCTATAGAACTCGCACTTTAATTGTGTCTGTTGTGCCCACAACTCCGGGGTGTCTCCCCGATGCAGTTACCACCACGTCACCTTCTTTGAGAACTTTGTTGAGACGTAGCCAGTCGGTCAGCTTGGTCGCAGCCATTTTATCTACGGGGCGTGTGTAGCTTTTGGTGCCAAACACGATTGCTAGCTGGTGCGTCACCCGTTCTTCGGAAGTCACTGCGATAATTGGGATACTTGGGCGTCGAGCAGCAATCTGTAAAACCGTCGCACCAGATTTGGTTTCTGCCACAATTGTGCGAGCATGCACCGCGTCAGCCAAACTAATAATTGTAGAGCTTATGGCGCTTTGACGGGTGTGTTCATGGTGCTCTGGGAACTGTGCGCGGACGTCTGCGTTTTCTTGCGTGTACAATATGACGCGCTTCATGATTTTGACAGCTTCGATTGGATATCGCCCGCTTGCTGTTTCATCACTGAGCATGACACAATCGGCTCCCACAATAACTGCCGTTGCTACATCCGAAACTTCAGCGCGCGTCGGTTCAGGATGCTCGGTCATACTTGCAAGCATTTGCGTTGCCACAATGGTTGGCTTTTTGTAGCGCATACCAAGCCCAATAATATGTCGCTGCATAACGGGCACTGATTCGGGCATGGTCTCGATTGCCAAGTCACCACGCGCGATCATAACAGCATCTGCCGCTTGAATAATTGCATCAATGTTATCGATTGCTGCACTCGTCTCAATCTTGGCGATAATCTTTGCGCTGCTCCCCAGATTGCGTAGTATTCGCCGTAATGCCTCGACATCAGCTGCCGTTTGAACAAAACTGAGCGCCACGTAGTCAATATCATGCATAGAGCCATACGAAAGATCTTCTCGATCCTTTTTGGTAATAATGTCTCCGCCAAAATCCGTGTCTGGCAGATTTATACCTTTGCGCTTAATCAGTATCCCATCATTCTCCGCCCGCGCATGCACAACCCCTTCTCGCACACTGGTGACAGTTACCTTAACCTTGCCGTCATACAAGAAGATATGCTCGCCCCGCTTTACCTTGGTACTGATATCATATTGCGTCGGAATAATGCCCGTACGCTCATAGGCGGTTTTGTACTTAAACGCCAAGCTCTGCCCGCGCCGCACATTGATGATGCCCTCAAAATCTCCGAGTCGCATTTTGGGGCCTTGTAGATCCTGGATAATCGCCACGGGCTTGCCACAAGCTTTGGACGCCTTGCGTATCCAGGCAATCTGCTCGGTACACTCATCGTGTTTGGCATGGCTAAAATTAAACCGTATCCCGTTGGCGCCCGCCTCGATAAGACTCAATACCGCATCATAACTATTCATTGCCGGGCCGATAGTGGCAATTATCTTCGTGCGCTTAAACTTTTCGATTGGTATCTTTGGTACTTTGTTTGTTGTCTGCATCATTGCGTCTCCGACTATCTCACGTAGATTGGCCTTCTATTGTGCCAATCCAAAACCTGCCCACATTTCGAGTCGCTACCACATACATATTCCCTATTAGTGTACTTGCTTATGCTTAGGATGGCCAGGGTAATCTTCTGCGCCCAACTACTTTTTGCTCTTTGCTTCTGTTTTGACAATATCAAGCGTAGTTTTCACAACCGTATCAGGTGCAAGCGAGATACTATCAATACCGCATTCAACAAGGAACTGGGCAAACTCCGGCGAGTCTGAGGGTGCCTGACCACATAAGCCGATTTTGGTATGCGTTGCCTTTGCCACCTTAATAACCTGCCGAATTAATTCTCGTACTGCTGGGTTGTTTTCGTTATAGATGTGCGCAACTGTGGCATTATCCCTGTCAACGCCCAGAGTAAGTTGCGTAAGGTCATTACTGCCAATCGAAAACCCATCAAATAGTTTGGCAAACTCAGCCGCCAGAATGACGTTCGATGGTATCTCGATCATTACATATACCTCAAATCCGTCTTTTCCTCGTTTGAGGCCACTGCTCGCCATAATATCCAGCACTTTCTTGGCCTCATCCAGATCTCGACAGAATGGCACCATCGCTTTTACGTTGGTAAGCCCCATCTTGCCACGCACTTTCTCAAAAGCCTTACATTCAAGTTCAAACGCCTTACGGTAGGCGTCAGAATAGTAGCGACTTGCACCGCGCCAGCCAATCATCGGGTTGTTTTCTTGGGGTTCAAATTGCGCGCCACCAATGAGGTTAGCATATTCGTTGGTCTTGAAGTCACTAAATCGGATGATCACATCGTTGGGGTAGAATGCCGCGCCGATTATCGCGATGCCTTCGGCCAGCTTATCAATAAAATAGTCGGCCTTCGTTGGGTAGCCCTTGGTGAGCTCCTCTATCTCGTGACGTGCTTGCTTGTCCTGAACCTCGTCAAACTTGAGCAGTGCAAGCGGGTGAATTTTGATATGTGCATCAATAATAAATTCCTCGCGCGCCAAACCGACACCATCATTGGGTATCATCGAATAAGCAAAGGCCAGCTCTGGCGAGCCGATGTTCATCATAATTTTGGTTTTGGGACGCTTTAGATTGCGGATATTTGTCTGGCTAACGCCAAACTCAAGCTTGCCCTTATATACATGCCCCTCATCACCATCTGCACAGCTAACCGTTATTGGCGTATCTCCGGTTATAGCACGCGTAGCATTGCCCGTACCAACCACACAGGGTATGCCAAGCTCGCGTGATACGATCGCGGCGTGGCAGGTGCGGCCACCCTTGTCTGTTACTATTGCGCTGGCCTGTTTCATAATTGGTACCCAATCGGGATCGGTCATTTCAGTAACCAGCACTTCACCAGGCTTAAACGTGCTAATATCCTTGATACTCATAATTTTGTGTGCGTTACCAGCGCCAATCTTGTTACCCACACTAGTACCTGTTGCCAGTAGCGGACCACTGTCCTTAAGCTTGTAGGATTCAATAACGTTAGTGTCTTTACGTGATTGCACTGTTTCGGCACGAGCTTGAACAATGTATAGCTTGTGGCTGTCCTCGTCGAGCGCCCATTCTATATCCATAGGCTTGCCGTAGTGCTCTTCTATCAATAAACCCCACTTAGCAAGTGTCAACACCTGCTCGTCAGTGATAGAATAGCGTTCTTGGTCGGCCATAGACACAGCAATGTTTTTGGTCTTGCTTCCAAATGCTGGGATCATCTTTTCTTTTTTGCTGCCGAGCTTGCGCTTGATAATGGCCATCGTCGGCTTAAATATCGTGAACTCATCTGGGCTTACGCGCCCCTGTACAATGTTCTCACCAATGCCATAAATCGAGGTAATGACCACTGCGTTTTTGAACCCAGACTCGGTGTCGATCGTAAACATAACGCCGGCAGCTTCAGCCCGAACGGCAACCATCTGCTGCACGCCCACAGATAACGCTACTTTCATGTGGTCAAACTTATTCTCTACGCGGTATACAATTGCCCGATCAGTAAACAGTGAGGCGATACATTCGCGAACCGCTCGCAGCACTGTTCGCTCGCCTTTGATATTCAGAAACGTTTCTTGTTGACCTGCAAAGGAGGCATTGGGTAAATCTTCGGCTGTTGCCGAAGAGCGAATTGCCACAACAAGATTGCGCATGCCACAGGCCTTACTCAGTTCTCGGTAGCCTGCACGAATTTCATCCACAAGATCTGCAGGCAAACGCGCCCGCAGTATGATCGAACGGATTTTGGCACCCCGGCGGCGAAGTTCTTTGACGTCGGTCACATCAAGTCCTTCGAGCAATTGCTCAATTTCCTCTTTTATACCAGTGCTTTCCAGAAAGTAGTAGTAACTTTCGGCAGTTGTTGCAAAGCCGTTGGGCAAATTAATACCCTTGGGCACAAGATGCCGATACATTTCGCCGAGTGATGCGTTTTTGCCCCCAACTTGCGGGATATCCTTAAGCGATATATCCTCAAAAAACTTTATATATTTATAGGTATCCATACCCACCTAGTGTACTTGCTTATGCTTGCTCCTGACAAGCATAAATAACTGCAGTGAAAAGCCACAACAATGTGGAAGTATTACTTATCTCCCCTCTGCTATAGCGCGAGCATACTCCAGACCTTCACTAACCCCTGTAGTAATGCTACAATTACTGGCATGATTCACAGCGCGGTAGACCCAAGACTAAACGATATCGATGACTGCCTGTACCGAGTCGCGCTTAAAGCGTTAATCGTCAAAAGCGGCAAAGTGTTGTTAGTCAAGGAGATTCCAGAAATGTGGTGGGGCTTCCCAGGCGGTGGCATT
>JAGQNJ010000041.1 GCA_020428115.1 Candidatus Saccharimonadota bacterium | reverse complement strand
TTGGAGCTTCGGGGAACATATTGTGAAGTTCCAGCACGACCTTTTCTGCGCCGCCACCTACCAACCAATCATGTACGATTGCGACCTTTAGCGGCTGATTAGTGTCTAGGGTTTTAGCTGGGATGCCATTAGCGTAACTCATTTAGCTCTCCTTGCAGCTACGCACAACTAAAGTAGTCGACCAGAACTCACTCATTTGGCTCCTCGCCCGCTTAGAACCGCCCAAAAAGTCTTTGCCAAAATAACCACATCGAGCCAGAAGCTCCAGTTTTGAACATAGTACAAATCTAGTTTGCGTCGCTCATCAAAGCTAATGTCACGTCGTCCTGATACTTGAGCGAGACCTGTTAAGCCAGACTTAACACTCAAGATAGCGTGGCGCTTTTCATACACATCTAATTCTTGTGGGATCAAAGCCCGTGGACCAACTAAGCTAATGTCACCTTTTAGGATGTTAAAGAGTTGTGGGAGTTCGTCGAGGCTTGTCGCGCGCAAGAAACGACCGAATCGCGTAACCCTAGGATCATGCGTGAGGTAGTCGCCATTGGCTCGATATTCTTGAGCGAGTTCTGGCTTTCCCATTTTTGCAAAAGCTTCTTCGGGCGTACCGTCGTATTTTTTGTATTGGGTTCTAAACTTAAACACGCGGAATTTTTTGTTAAACCGCGTAAGCCTTGTCTGACGAAAGAATACAGAGCCACTAAAGGGTTTATTGACCATTGCAATTATCAGCAACAGAGGACTGAAGACTATGATTAGAACAAGCGAAACAAACAAATCAAAAATACGTTTTGCGATACGTCCCCATCCAATGAGTGCAGTCTGGTGTACGGCAACCATCGGTATAGAAGACTGGAAAAGCTCAACATCAATATTACCCACAAAAAGCTCAGAGTTGCCTGGAACAAACCGGTAGGCAACGTGGTTGTTCTGAGCGTAGCTTAGTATTTCGTTATTTTTACTACTATCGGCAAATAGTTCGGTCTGCATAATACCGTGCAGATTCTTACCAAGTTTCTTTGAAGCAGCTTCGAAACTCGAGAATCTAGGAATATGTTTGCCTGTATATTTGTGTTCTCCAACGATACCGACTACTTTGTATCCTGATACCCTTGGATCTGCTAGCCAGTCAATTAGTTCTTTTGCTGCCTGTGTATTCCCCACGATGAGCACGTTGCTGATACCCCACCCCTTAGCAAACAATGCTCTACGGATTGCACGAGCAATACTTCTGCTCAGTACCAATAAAATAAAGGTAAAAATAAAACCGTACACTGGCACAAGCTTTGCCGGGAAGATGGGCTCGTTACTAAAATACGCGTAGCCAACAACGAAGAGTGTTCCAATGCCCGCCCCAACAAAAAGACGGCCAATCTCGTTAAAGCGCTTTTCGTAGACGTTACGGTTATACAGCCCAATCAGGGCAAAAATTATTATCCAAACTGGAACGAGAGTTGCAAGGATATATAAGTAGGTTTTTGCAGGAACCTGTTGGCTTATTGGTTTCGCACCATACGTTACGCGGGTAACATAAGCCGCCCCAAACGCGAGAACCAGGGCAACCGTGTCGCTCGCAATTAAAAATAGTCCATATAAGAACGATGCGTTGTTCTTCATATATACTGTAACTATACCATTTATGAAGTCAAAAAACGTACAGAATACTGAGAGTAGATTGGCGCGTACACTTGCACTCCTTGTACTCTGTATATTCGCATTGCTACCGTTCCACACCTTTTTTACCACCTGGCTCGGGGCAAATTTTGGCTATATAGACGGATTTCGTATATGGAAAGAGATCCTCATTGTAGGGTTACTCCTGGGCTGTATATTGCTCATCGCTCGTGATCAGAAACTACAACAACGAGCCAAGCGCAGTCTGCTTTTGCAAATTGTCCTACTGTACGGGCTATTTACACTGTTACGCGCTGGGTATGGTTATGCATCAGGGAGTGTTAACCTTGAAGCCACAATATATGGAGTGGGCATCAATCTACGGTACCCGTTGTTTATGGTGATTACATGGATTGTTGCGCAAAAATCTAGCTTACTAGAACACTACTGGCTACCTGTATTGGTCGGTCCCGCAACGATTGTTATACTCTATGGACTTCTGCAACAGTTTGTTCTGGATAAGAATTTTCTCACGCATTTTGGCTATGGTACGAGTACAGTCGTGCCATATCAAGCCGTTGATCTTAAGCCAGATTATATACGTGCCCAATCAACATTACGCGGGCCAAATCCGCTCGGGGCCTACCTGGTCTCGATTATTACGATTTGTATAGCCGCTGCCTATACTGACAAGCTGCGACGGATTATGTATGTGGTAGTGAGTATTGCTGCTGGCACTCTGCTTGTCTTTACCTATTCTCGTAGTGCCTGGATTGGTCTCGTTGCTAGTTTGCTTGTATTGTCTGTACTGCTCATTCACAATCCAAAAACTCGTCGTAAGCTGCTACTAGGTGTGGCCGTCGGCATTGTACTGCTAGGTGCTGGAGTGTTACTGGGGCGCAATAACGACACAGTTCAAAATGCTATCTTTCATACAGATGAGACTTCACAATCGGGACAGAGTTCGAACGCAGCACGAACTGACGCACTTGCAAACAACCTCAAAGATGCTTGGCAACACCCGCTTGGTATGGGTCCAGGTAGCGCTGGTCCAGCATCATTCCGAAACGATAGCGGGGCAAAGATAGCCGAAAATTATTTCATCCAGATTGCTCAGGAAGTCGGATTTATTGGGCTTGGCTTGTACCTATTGTTATCGCTTGTTGTTTTACGTGAACTTTGGATACGCCGTGGTCATTCAATGCCGGCGGTGCTGCTGGCACTTTTTGCGGGGATTACTGTAATCAATATGGTTTCACATGCGTGGGCGGACGATACGCTTTCTCTGATATGGTGGGGCTTAGCAGGGATAGCGATCAGTGTGCCTGTACAAAAAAGTGCTATACTAAATGCGAACACCCATGAAAAACCAAAAGTCAAAAAAGCACAAAGCAGAGATTAAGCGGATTATCTACTACAGCATCACGGGTGGTGCTTGGTTTTGGTCTGGATATGCCATGTTTGCATTTTGCGACAAAGTGCTTGGACTGGATTTGTGGTGGGCAAAACTTATTGCAAATATTTTTGGGATCTCGGTTAACTTTATTCTTGAACGAATTTGGGTATTTGCAGATACGCGTACACATAAACGTCTCACGGTTGTAACAGAACGCTACATCATTATTACGCTCATTAATTTCCTGATCGACTACCTCATTGTTTTAGGATTAAAGAACATCGGTATAACACCGTATATTGGGCAATTTATATCCGCAGGCTTCTTCTATGTTTGGAACTACGTCTGGTATAAGTTCTGGGTTTTTGCGGCGACACGTAAACAAAAAGGAGTACAGGCATGAGCGAACAAACTGTTCGACCAACCAAAAAACAGCGCGAACTACTTTCGTTTATTCAGCAGTTTATTTCAGAACATGGATATAGCCCGAGCTATCGTGAAATTATGAAAGGCTGTGGGTATGGTTCGGTAGCAACCGTGGCACTACATGTTAACAATTTGATTGCACGTGGGCATCTACAGAAACGTGATCACTCGGCTCGTTCACTGGAAGTCGTTGCCGATGCCGATAAGACTGAGTTTGTATCAAATCAGATAACGGAACGTCAGGAAAAATGGCTTGTCAAACAAGTGGAGAGATTGTTCGTCGAGGCAGAAACAGTTGCTCGCCCCACGCAGGAACAAGTTGATAAATTGTATGTTTTGGTCGGCTCACTTAAAATATTAGGTCTTGATGGTGCTGCACAAAGCTTCATACCAAGACTGAGCAAACTCAAGGTAAGTTAATGTCTATATTACAAGCGTTACTACTCGGAATCATTCAAGGACTCACGGAGTTTATCCCAGTTTCTAGTTCTGGGCATCTTGTTCTCGCACATGATTTACTTGGGATAACCGAAAATGGATTAGCGTTTGATGTTGCACTGCACCTAGGTACGCTCGTGGCGCTACTTATCTACTTTCACAAGGATATCTGGCATTTGATAGTTGCTGTATTCACGCGGCAAAAGGACGCGCGCCTTGCTTGGCTGCTGGCTGCAGCGACAGTACCTGCCGTTATCGTGGGCTTGCTGCTTGAGAGCGCAGCCGAATCTGCACTACGGGCACCGTGGCTGGTAGCAATCAATTTTGTTGTTGTCTCGATATTCATGCTTAGTGCCGAGCGATATTATCGTCGTCGTGTCAAAAAGCCAACAGAGCTCAAGATGGTCAAGAATGAACAGGCGCTGGCAATTGGTATGGCTCAGGCTTTGGCAATTATCCCCGGCGTCTCTCGCTCGGGCGCAACCATAACAACAGGTATATTTGCTGGCATGGACAGAGTCGCGGCCACACGTTTTTCGTTTCTCCTTGGTATTCCGATTATGATCGGAGCAGTCATCAAAGTGTTTAGTGATTCACAAACATTCAACCAGTTTAGTAGCGAAATGGGAATATTTATAACTGGCATGTTGGCAGCGCTACTGAGCGGACTCTTTGCCATACGCTTTTTGCTACGCTACCTCAGCAAACATACACTCGATGTGTTTGCATACTATCGGCTCGGTGTGGCGGCAATTATCTTTATCATACTTTTGGTTCGTATGTAGTGTAGGAGTAGTCGCAAAAAATACTACATCTAGCGCCCGCTAAACGTGATAAGCTAAAGCTAGTTAACAATATAAGCTGGAATCCCGTGCAAATCGGGAACTGTGCCGCAACTGTAATGGTGCGTATGCGCCTAAGTCAGATACAGCGTAAGTCTCACGAGCAGGAGCAAAATTCTGACCTGCTCTTCGTAGACCCGAGCAGGTTTTTAAATGGAAACAACAACACAAACACACACACCATACATATCAGCAGATGCTATCCCAGAGCTCTACTTACATAGAAACGAAGTCCGTGGCGCCGCGGAATCTCTCATGTCTGTTCGGCATAGACAGATAGAAGCGAATACGAACGAAGGGTTGCCCCTGGCCATAGACGCACTATCAACCGCGGATCGTGTGCATGAAGCTCAGGTAGTCTACGGTAGGAAGAGCCCAGAATACCTAGATCGATATGAGGGCCTGGTGATGGATTGTCGGCGTCTAGTTGCAGAATGGCGACGCAAAAATAAACCAGAAGTCTTTGCAGCCATAGTGCATGACCAGGACGAACAAACCGATGAATTTATAGCCAACGGTATGTCAGTTTGGCAAATGACTGAAGATGCCCTCGTGCCGACTGCTGAACCAGAAGAGGACGCCAGGCGCGTGAATGAGCGTGTAGAAGAAGCAACCGCCATGAAGATGCGTAGTCTTGGCGGTCTGGCGTTGAGCTCTACAGTTCGCATGAGGACTGTATCAGAGTGTACAGATTGGTCGATTAGGTCATACAAAGAAGATGGAAAAAGTCGGGGCGGGTATGTTCCCGAAATTGAAAAATTGATGGCCAGGGACATGGTTATTGATGTAGAGTCGGGCAGGCGAACAGAAGAACAAGTGGGCTTACCGGGGCTATACTTTACACACGAAATCATTCAGCGCGCATTGCAGCGGAGAGACTTCAACGCAGATGACCTAGACAAAACTAGCCTTCATGGCACACAAATACTGGCACAAGATACTTTGCTTGAGTTTGTTGCACTGCTTGATGAGGTCGCGAGTGAAGAGTGGTGTGTTGAAATATTTATGGGCGAGGTTGTACCCGAAGGAACCATCAAAGATTATCAAGCATTCTATCAGGAAGCTATGCAGCGTCAGTCAGAGTTAGAGCAAGACGCCCACATGGTTGCAGATTTTGTGATGGAGCTACGAGACCAAGATATCGATAGGCAGCAGGCCCCAGATTTGGTGGAGGATTTTGTGAAAAACCTACTGATCAACTTATCACAAGAAAAGCCGGAGCTTGCGACAGAAATTTTTGATGAAAAAACTGCAATCGGACTGTTCGAGGTTCAACAGTTACAGCGTTTAGGGGAATTTGAGCGCGCGGAACAGTTACTTGGCGAGGTGATTGAACGGGCTCCAGGAGGTGGTTATTGTGGTGCTGGCAGCTGTGATCTTGTTAGAGCA
>JAGQNJ010000040.1 GCA_020428115.1 Candidatus Saccharimonadota bacterium | reverse complement strand
CAGTCTACTAGTGGATCAGTAAAGCCAGCTACGTGACCACTGGCCTCCCAAAGTCTGGGGTTTTGTATAATCGACCCGTCTACGCCAAAAATATTGTCATGCTCTTTGACCATGGCGTTCCACCACTCAGTTTTAATATTATTAAGTAATTCGACCCCAAGCGGACCATAATCGTAGAATCCAGATATGCCCCCATATATTTCACTCGCCTGAAATACAAACCCACGCCGTTTGCATAGGCTAACAATGTCTTCCATCGTGGTATCGTGCGTGTCACTCATTACAACATATTATAGCTGATACGCCTCAGATTAAAATAGCTTAGCGTATTCGGCTGTATCCGCTGGTTAGTGTTTTGTAGCCGTCGACCAGTGTAGTCGGTGTCTGTTGGGCCGACTGTTTCTTTTGTCCCCGTGCTCTATCACGCAAGATATAATCGACACCTGCTCCGAAGAAAATTGCAGATCCTAATACAACACCTAACTCTATTGGGGAGAATGGCCAGCGCATGTCTTCATCAGTATCGAGTAAGCCACCGTTTAAATAGTCCTGCCTACTGGGCACTACATAGTATTCGCTTGTTATAGTTTCGGTAGTCTGGGCATTTACCGTATGCGTGTCGGTAGATACGTGATATTCAAACCCAGGCCAGGTCTTGAGCGCTAAATCACCCAGACACGCTTCTGGTATTACATCAACCACCTGTGGCTCTAGAGCCAACTCACCTGCGCAGGCAGCGCTCGGTTGATTGGTGTAGGTTTCTATACTGTGTGCTGCACCAGCAAATGTACCAGCACTTCCGAGGGTTGCTGCTCCAGCTATTGCCACCCTGCGATATGTATTCATGCTGTGTTTTGCTCCTGATTTGAACTTTAGTATATCAGATTAGGTTTGTGCGACTACATCGTGCAGTGTTGGGCGAACTGGCTCGGGCTGGAATGGTACATATTCACGTATCCGCCAACATTCACTGCCTTCAAGTGGATCAATGGGCATCTGTGCATACATAATGTGTGGGTATTTGCCTGTTCGCTCCCTGATCAACTCAGCAAGCTTGTCATCATTGAGTCTGCATTGCCGACCAGACCACATGACAATCTCCGCATCACCATGGTCCTCGGCGTTGAGGCCAAACATTGCAATGACCGTTTCTTCGCTAAGGTCTTCTATTTTGAACCGGTCGATGTATTCATTCTCACTCGCGCGCTCATGGTGTTTGGGGTCTACGTATGCAACCTCGACATTTGCCTCTGCATATTCCTGGCGAGCATTACGCCCATGAGAGCGACTGGTAACATAGCTGTGTTCAGTGACTCCACTGAGTACTTCAAGTGCCGAAAGCGTCACCGTATTTCGACCTGTATTATCAAGATCAAGTGGCGCTGCAATCGGTAAAACAACTACCTTCGTACCAGGGTCGCGGTGCTTGAGAGCTTCTGGGTATACATGCCCCTCGCGAAGCTGCTTATACTCTTTGTAGTTTGCTACTGCTTGGCGATACTCCTCGGCAGTTTGTTGGCCAACGTGTGCTAGCTGTTCGATTTCTTCTTGGGTAAGGAACTCGGCAACGCGTTGAATCTGGGACTCGTCTATTTGTGTTTCTTCAAATTGCCTATTAAACCAAACATTGGCCGCTTTCTCATGCTGCTGCTCAGGACTAAAGAATTTGTCCAAGCGATCTATCCGTGCATGCAGACGATCCCAACTAAAAATTTGGTCATAGCCAGAGGCTCGCCCCAAAATATACTGCCGCAGGCTAATATCAAAAACTGCAGGGAGCTCCTCTAATTGTGCTTGAGCCTCATAAAGCCCATCAATATTGTCTGGGTTGCTCGCCCACTCGTCTATTATTTCTGACGGATCGTTTGCCAGCATGCCTAAGGCCCTACCAGGAAAAAGCTTAGCAAAGGTGCTGAGCATACGCGGCATAACTTCTGATGGCAAGCCCAGAATATCTGCACCCTGTTTGACGCACTCAATACTATGCTCTGTGACAACGGACTTCACTAGCCCGTAGGATCTCTCGCTCATAACATCCATACTGGCAGCAGTTCGTGCAGCCACCCAATAAAGCCTGACTGTTTCTGACATGCCCTCGCGGTAACGATGGGCTTGTAGGTCGGCATATCCGCCCTTCGGAGTATTACGCCCTAAGCCCCAGTTATCATCTCGCCCGTTTACGGCACGGTCAATTGCTCCCATATTCATATCAAGCCATCGGGCATACCGCGGGTTAACGAGCTCATCCAGCGTTGCAAAAGCGTGGGCATCAATCTGCGCTACCGCCCGAAGCTGCGAGACACTATCTACGCCGTGAATTGCCTGCATGAGTTCCAGCTGATCATGCGATTTATAGAACAGCGTAGCATGCGAACCAATAAGCAAGTTCAGCCACTTGCCATCTGGATCAGGACCATATGGAATACTGTGATGTACGTCCTTAAAAGCATCGGCATGTTGCTCGAACAAAGGCAAAAGACGTTCTAGCTCCCCACCCTGGTTAGCCTGTGCCTCGTGTTCTACCATTGTCTACATTGTATACCAATGCGGGACTAAACAACACCAAGTGCTTGGTGGCGTTGCGGCGACACGCGTGCGTAAACAACCTCGCTCACTGCAGAGGCCGCTAAGTGCGAATAGCCTCTTTCGGGAGCTCCAAGCTCAACAAGTTGGTTCGGCAAAACCAATCCGTGTAAAGCAACGGCGCCCTCGCCTGATAGATGTAGTAAGTAGCCATCCAAAGGTCTACTCGGCTCTGGAAGTGGAGGCATGTTATTAACACTCACCGCCCCGAGCTTGAGTGGACACCCAACTTCGCGTCCCTTTCGATCAACTCTCCGAAAGTCACTAAGACTTACCATCACCTCTGCACTTTGTGCTAGCTTTATCGCATGCATAGCGGCGGTGTGCTCAACAAAATCTGCCTGGCCTTGGACATAGTCAAAAGCTACCTTGCCAGTGTCATACGTCATTGGCACGTGTACTCTATCCCTAAGCTCGCCATTAACGAATTCTAGATCTGCAGCCAATCGTTCATAGTATACGTTCATACAAAGTATAATTATAACAGATTTATTGATAATTACAATTGCTATACGCTTGTGTTTTGTTTATACTACGGCTCAATATAACCACTCAAGGAGTTCTACAACATGGACAATAACCAGCCTCAAAATGCTACTCAACCTGCGGACCAGCCAACCCCAGTTACGTCAACGCCTGTACCTAGCACTGATCCTGAACAAGACCCGGGCAAAGGCTTGGCGATTGCCGGCATTGTACTGGCCTTTTTATTTCCACTTCTTGGACTTGTTCTGAGCATCATTGCTCATGCCAAGACCAAAAAGGCCGGGCTTAAAACAACCCTGTCGACAATAGGTATTGTTCTGAGCGCTGTATTTATGGTGCTATCAACAATATTTGTCATCGTCATCTTTTTGATTGCGGCAAGCGGAGTACAAATGGCTGCTCGCGACCAACAGGCACAAACTGATATTGATTCTTTGCGACAAAGTATCGAGAGCTATTACGAGACAAATGGCTACTACCCAAATAGCCTGGGCAATCTTGATAATGCAGATCAAGATGCATTGACTCCACCAAATGGCGACTACGTCTACTCATATGTACCATTCCCCTTGGGCTGTAACGACACCTGTAGTGGATACACACTCAGTGTTGGATTATCTAACGGCGAAATCTACAGCGCTGATTCCTCTGCACTACTCACTAACTAGCTAGTGCTAAAGCTGTTGCTGCAGAATCGTATTTGTCAGGGTTCGTAGTTGCACGGCGAGCTCCGCCGATCGACCAACAGCAGTTAGCGAACGAATAGGGTTCGTGAGCATAAGGCGTAGTAGCTTTATGTGATCTTCGCCAAAACTGCCATTTTTGTCGTTGTCAAAGGCCATCTCAGTATAGTCAAATCGGTACTTCGCAGCGGGAACAAGTGCCTGGTCGTTGGTATCGGTATATACGTTAGGTTCATGTCCGAGCAACCTTAAGAGCCGAACATCAAACCAAGCCTCTGTAAGATTACTATCTACGTCACCATCTAGTGCTTGAAGCGTTTCTACAACAAGATCAAAAAACGCACCCTCACACTCATCCTCGGTGACTTTATCGATTGTTTGCAGCACCCGGTAGCCAAGCTGCGTTCGCCCAAGGTCCTTGACGATTGCGCCAAAGTTCGTCGCAAGTCGTGTTGATACAAGCGTACCGATATCTCGCTTGCCAGGAATGTAACTAATATGGCTAATACAAAAAAGCTCAATACCCCCTGCGAGCCTACTCTTTTCCTTGCGTACACCTTTTGCGATAACACGAATCTTGCCATAGTCAGGTGTAATAATAGTAAGGATTCGATCTGCTTCCCCGTAGTTAAAACGCCCGAGAATAATACCCTTGGTAACTCGCTTATTCATGAGTATCAGAAGTTAAGGATCGAACGACAGCAATCAACTCGGCAAGCTTAGTGTGCGGTTCATACAAGCACTGAACAATGTGCAGCTTTTTCTTGGTTTCAGGGCTGAGGCCAAGTTCAGCCTCTGTCACCGCCGACAAAATGAGCACCGGTATAGCCTGCCAGTCTGGGTAGGAGCGCAGTTCGTACAGAAACTCCACGCCATTATGTCCAGATAATTGCACATCAAGCACGATCAACACAGGATGCTTGCTATCAACACTCGTGATTGCATCCTGGGCATTGAGCTGCCAATCTACGAGATAGCCCGCCCTACCAAGTGCCGCCTTGTAGGTCTTGGCAAGAACCTTGTCGGGCTCAATGAGAAGAATGTGTTGCTTCATACCAATTCCTTGTCGGTTAATTAGTTAAAAAGTGCCGTTTGATAGCTTGGCAACATGGTGGCCATGAGGCCTGAACGAGATTTTTGCTGCACCACCTGGAGCTCTGATTCCATCGATTTAAACAGCGCGTCTGCTACATAAATACCCGCTCCGCTCTTGTGAGTAACGCTTGATGCAGGCTGGTGTGCCTTGCCGTACAGCATGCGGGCTTTGCTCAAGGTTGTCTTCTCAATGCTGGCATTTGTCATTACACCAGCCCTAATACCCTGCCCCTGTCGCATGGCCGTCAACACAATACGCTGTTTGCCACTACGCATCGATGAGCCAATAAAAGCATAGGCAAGACTTGTTAAGGCTGCCTGAAGCCCCTTAGCGTTTGCCATCACTAGTCCACATTTGCCGCGCACGGCAACATCAATATCGCAATCATATATCTTGGCAAGTTTATGCAGGTACTGCGACGTATCGTACATGGTCGCCGTAACTGATGTTGGCTCTAGTGGCAAGCTCTGTTGCCCGAGCAACACCTGCGTGCTAAACAAATAGCTATCGACTAACCGTATAGCTGCCTCAGAGGTTGCTTCTATGACTCTAATATTTGGCTGGCCGTCTACTGTACCCATATTGGCAAGTTCAGCCTGGCGGGCAATCTGCAGTAATGGCAAACGAAGTTCCTCTGCCATAGAACGCAGTAAGCGCACATCCACACCGTAATTATCGTGTTGTTTCTGTTTAGTTTTCACTAAACTACTACCCTCTCTTTGAACCTGAGCATTATAGCACGGATAGCTAGTTTATCAATATCGCTCATGCTTTATGTATTGCTCATAAGCCGCTGCGATTAAATACTTTCATAAGATTCGAATCCCTCACAACTTTTGATGTCAAAAGTTGAATAAAACCACCAAACCGCTCCATTCACTTGATGCATCTGCATAGTAAAGCCAGTCTTTGCCTCCAGAACTCCTCAAAGTAGTGCCATCAGGCACTATTTATCGTCAAACATCTGAAGGAACTCAAAGCCAGACTGTTTTACATCATCTGCTCAGGTTCACTCCGCATGTTTGGATTGACTTTAGGTTCGGGAGGCTTCGAGGAGGGCGATCTGTGCCATTACTTCTTGGAGTGATGGGGGAGTCGTTAGGTCAGTAGCTGCACTACTCTCAAGCAGTTCTGCGACCTCATGAGCAGTCTCAAGCGTTGCGCCCGGAACACCTTCGATGGTCGTGCCGCCTTCTGGTGAGCGAACGTGTAGTCGTGCCATATTACGTGTTAGTTGATCTACTAATTCCATAAAGCTACTATAACACAAAGGTAGAGAGCGCTATTTTTATACCACCATCCTTCTCTCATTCTTTTTGCTACCAAAAGTACTCTGTTGTTTCGAGATGCCCAAACCCCAGAATTACGT
>JAGQNJ010000003.1:15765-23328 GCA_020428115.1 Candidatus Saccharimonadota bacterium | reverse complement strand
CGGTTGTCTGCAGCCATTCTGTTGTCCGTGTCTCCGTCCAGCCAGCAGCCATCGGAACAATGCTGATAAGAATAGCCGCCAAAAACTGTGAAGCAAAATACACAAAGACTGTTAGGGCAATCGTCGCCAGCGGTGGCCAGAATCGTTTCATAGGCTTAGGTTCTGCCTCGGGCTTTTCTTTTTGCGATACTTTAGGTTTAGCTGGTGGTGCTGCTTGCATCAGAAGAATCTCCGAACATCTACGACCGTAATCAAAACAAACAGGCCAATAAGCAGGGCGAATCCTATACCGTGAATAGTGTCCTCGATCTTAGGAGTAAGCGGTTTTTTGAGCGCACGAAACAGCAGGGTCACAAACAATCTTCCCCCGTCGAGTGCAGGAATTGGCAAGCTATTCATTATTGCGAGCGTCAAAGAGATAACCGCAACAATAAGTAGCACAAACTGGATACCTAGCAGGCTACCGTCTTTGATAAGCACAAATATCCCTACCGGCCCAGACACCTGCGCCGCTGCAGTAGTGGTATCGCCACGGAAAATACTCGTCACGACTGAGCCCAAACCTTTGAGAGTCAGCCAGGTAAACTGTCCAGCAGTGCCAACGGCAACAATGGGTGCTGACCAGGTCGAGCGCTTCACCACATATTCTGTTGGTGCCAAACCCAGATAGCCCTTAGGCTGGTCTGTTGCCTGGCTCGCCTCGACCTCGTCTATCGAACGAAGCTGTATGGTTTTAGTCACTTTCTCACCGTTATGTTCAATAACTAGATCTATGGTCTGACCTGCCAATCCCTGAGTAAGCTCAGGAAACGTATTAATATCTGTAATTGGTTGAGCCTCCTGGCCAGATGGTCCAACGGCAACGAGTACATCACGCTGCTCAATGCCAGCCTTAGCTGCTGGTGAATCAGGCTCAACATAGCCAACCAATACTTGTTGTTTTGCGACACTACTATCACTTGCAACAGTAAATTGGTTTTCGACCAATTGGGGCATACCGATCCAAGCAAGTAGCAAAAACATAATAAGTGCCGTAAGAAGGTTCATAATGACGCCGGCTGACATGATTTTGACCTTAGCGCTCAGTGGTGCTGCACCATAACTGCCTGGTTCATTGTCGGCATCGTGCTCGCCCTTTAGGCGAACAAATCCGCCAAGCGGCAACAGGTTTAGACTGAGCAACATACCACTTTTTTGTCGCTTGCCCCATACTTTTGGCGGGAACCCCAGGCCAAACTCTTCGACCTCAACACCGTTACGGCGAGCAGCTTTGTAGTGACCATATTCGTGCACCAACACAAGACACACAAACAACACCAGCCCAAGTACAATAAGAAGTAGCCCCATTATGATCCGAATCTCCGTTCGCGCTCCTCATACTTTTGTATGGCGTCGTCAAGATCAGCAATCGAAAAGTCCGGCCAGTACTTATCTACAAACAACAGTTCAGCGTATGCGGCCCTCCAAAGCATGAAACCACTGATTCGTTGCTCGCCCGAAGTTCGCACTAACAAATCGATTGGTGGGACGTCAGGTGCATACAAATTTTGTTCAATATCATCAGGGGTAACAATGTCTTTTTTACATGCGTTAACTGCGTCGGCGATTTCTTGTTTACCTCCATAGTTAAAGCAGATTGCAACAGTTCCCCGAGTATTATTGCGTGTTAGATCTTCAGCATTTTGTATGGCCTTGAGTAATTTGGCGCTAATGCGCTCCTTACTACCCAAAAAGTGTACCCTAATACCCTCTTTATGAAGCTCTTTTACCTCGTTGATCGCCAAGTGCAGAGCAAGATCCATAAGGTACTTAACCTCTTCTTTGCTGCGATTCCAGTTCTCCATCGAGAATACATAGGCAGATATATAGTTAACACCCCTATCCACGGCGGCCCGAACTATAGTCTTAAGGTTCTCGTAACCCTTCTTGTGCCCCTGCATGGTCGGTATGCCCTTTTGGCGTGCCCACCGGCGGTTGCCATCTAAGATCAGGCCCAGATGCCGTAGCTTAATTCCCGTTTCTGACATATGCAATCAATTATAACAGCTAAACCGTGAGGATTTCTTGTTCTTTTGTTTTTGCACGCTCATCAATAGTTTGCTTGGTATTCTGCATAATATCTTCAATCTGTTTAGTGAGCCGTTTTGCGTCGTCTTCACTAATTGATTTGTCTTTTTTGAGCTGGTCAAGTTCCTTGAGGGCATCATGACGTGCCTGACGCATGCTAATCATGGCGTCCTCTACCTTGCCACCGATTTGCTTGGCAATTTCCTGCCGTCGCTCGGCTGTCAGTGGCGGTATTTGAATACGCACAACACGCCCGTCATCCGCAGGATTGAGACCCAACGCTTGATCTTCGCGAATTGCAGCACTAATTGCCTCGATATTATTTGGGTCAAAGGGGGTGATTTGCAGTAATTGTGCCTCGGGAGCTGTAATCGTCCCCACCTGTATTAATGGCATCGGTGCGCCATATGCTTCGACCGTAATGCCCTCAAGCATGCTCGGATGAGCACGACCAGTACGCAGCTTCTTGAGACCTGCCTCAAGATGATCGAGTGCTGCCTTAAATTTATCTTCTGCCTTTTTTACTACTTGGTTTGCATCCATAGGTCTATTGTATGTTATCTTGAATAATTTCGACAGCATTTGGGTTGAATGGAGGAGTACTTGTGGCGAGCATAACTACATCACCCTGGTCGCGATAGGCAATACCCATTGGTACTGTGACTTTATTCCCTGCTTCTACAAAAAACTGTTTACCTGGCTCGTCTTCGAATTCGAAAGTGGCAAGCCCCGAAACTACCTCATATGTCGTTTCAGACTCGTTGTTTCGAACATAACTGCCTAGCCCTTTCAAAACTATCAATGCAATAGTCTTATCTGACCCCTCGTACCAGGTCTCAACATCAAAAAATGTATCTTGTCTTTCAGGCATATGTTCTTAGTTTACTTCGCCGAGAGCCATGCGACTAAAGCGCCGTATAACAATATTTTCGCCAAGCTTGGCATTGTGCTCTTTGACGAGATCACCAACTGTTTGATCTGGATTTTTGATGAACGGTTGATCAAGCAGACAACGTTCTGCAAAGTATTTCTTTACCTGGCCATCCACAATCTTATCTACCATATCTGCTGGCTTGCCTTCAGATTTTGCCTTTTCGGCAAACTCTTTGTGAACCTTATCTTTATCGCTCTTTGATACATCGTCAATTGACACATACTCAGGCGCGCTAGCGGCAATATGCATGCTGATGTCTTTTACAAGCTCGCTGAATATTTCGTTACGAGCTACAAAATCTGTCTCACAATTTACTTCTACAAGAACACCTATGCGACCATCGTGATTGTAAGTGCCGACTACCCCCGCACGCGCTTCACGCTCGCCACGCTTTTCGGCCTTTGTCAGGCCTTTTTTGCGCATTGCCTCCAGTGCCTTATCAAAGTCGCCCTTAGACTCTTCAAGCGCTTTCTTGGCATCGGTCAGCCCCACACCAGTTAGGTTCTTAAGACGCTTAATGTCTTCTATTTTGATAGCCATTATTTTTCACCACCTTTCGTATCATCATCTTTAGTCGCGGACTTCGCTTTTGCCTTGCCTGCCTCGATTGCCTTTTGTAAGTACTCACCTATAAGCTGCATGGTCTTGATTGCATCATCATTACATGGAATAGGATATGTGATGTCGGTCGGGTCAGTATTGGTGTCTACCAACGCTGCCGTAGAAATACCAAGCTTATTTGCTTCCCGTATCGCGTTAACATCATGGAGAATATCAAACACGAACACCGCGCCAGGACGCGTGGACATATCTTTGATACCACCGTACTGGTGGTTCATGTGATCAATCTCTTCCTGGTAGCGCTGTACTTCAAGCTTATTATATTTGGCCTCGAGCTGTCCCGATTCCATCTTTGATTCAAGATCCTTGAGATGCTTAATGCGCCCAGCCATAGTTGTCTGGTTAGTGAGCATCCCTCCAAGCCATCGCTCGCATACATACGGCATTCCGGTTGCCACAGCAACTTGTTTAACCACATCTTTTGCCTGACGCTTCGTCCCTACGATGAGTACTTGTCGTCCTTCTGATGCAGTTTTCTCGATAAATGCCAAAGCTTCTTCTAGGCCTGCGACAGTCTTAGTCAGGTCGATAATATGATTACCGCCCCGTTTGCTATGAATATACGGCGCCATTTTGGGGTGCCAGCGTGAAGTCTTGTGCCCAAAGTGAGCACCTGACTCTAGAAGTTTTTTGATGTCTACATCAACTGTAGCCATGAAGTATGTCCTTTCTCCGATTCTTGACCTTCGTTTGGGCGCTCGCCTGCTCCTACACGGACTTCAGGCAAGAGAATCGTCTCCCAAACTGCTTAATTAGTTACTGGGCAATAATAACAGATGTGAGGTTCTGATGCAACAGAGTATTGCAATTTGGCTAACAGATGTGTATACTAGCCCGAGTTATGAAGAAAGACATCCACCCGAACAACTACCGAATTGTAGTCTTCGAAGACCTCAACAATGGCGCGCGTTTTCTGACACGTTCTACTGCGGTCGCCGAAGAAACTATCAAATGGGAAGACGGCAACGAGTATCCACTCATCAAAGTACACATCTCTAGTGCATCACACCCATTCTTTACTGGCGAAGAAAAGATTGTAGACATCGAAGGTCGTGTCGATAAGTTCAAGGCACGTCGAGAGGCAGCCGAAAAAGCCAAAGCTGCCCGTGCTGCTTCTGCCAAGAAAAAGGTAGACAACAAAGCAAGCAAAGAAGCTAAAAAAGCCGAGAAGAAAGAAGCCGCTACCGCTGATAAATAACTAAACAAGCCCTACCAACCGCTCTCCTACTACGTTTGAGAGCGGTTTTCTTTTATACTAGGAGCAGGTAATGAACCAAAAAGAGCAAGAACTACGCAAAGAACTCGAGGAACTGCAAGCAAAGTTGCAGGATCCTGCTATTTTTAGCTCCAAAGAGTACCCCAAATTGGCCCGTCGCCAGAGCCAGCTTGAGGATGTTCTCAGTCTATTCGATCAAAAAGCACAGATACAGCACGCCCGAGAGGAGGCAGAGGAAATCATCCGCAGTGCCGATCCCGAGCTTTCTGCTCTGGCCAAAGCAGAGATCGCTGAACTAGAACAAAAAGACCAACAAAACGAACAAGCACTCACAGAAGCACTGATCCCCAAAGACCCCAATGACGAGCGCGATGCCATCGTTGAGATAAGGGCCGCCGCGGGTGGCGACGAGGCCAGTCTATTTGCTGGTGATTTGTATCGCATGTATATTCGCTGGGCTGAAGTACACAATTACAAGGTTGAGCTCATCGAGCACAGTGACAACGAAGTCGGCGGATACAAAGAGGTGATCTTTGCGGTTCGTGGCGAAGATGCCTACAAAAACCTCAAGTTTGAGGCTGGCGTACACCGTGTCCAGCGCGTTCCTAGTACCGAGAGCCAAGGTCGTATCCACACCAGCACCGTCACTGTGGCCGTTTTGCCGGAGGCCGAAGAATCAGATATCGAAATCAATCCAAACGATCTGCGTATCGATGTCTATCGCTCCTCTGGCCATGGTGGCCAATCTGTTAATACTACTGACTCGGCCGTACGCATAACTCACCTTCCAACGGGTGTTGTGGTAACTTGCCAGGACGAGAAATCCCAGCTCAAAAACAAAGACAAAGCCATGGGGGTTCTTCGATCCCGCCTCCTCCAGGCCAAGATCGAGGAAGAGCAAAAGCAGCTGTCAGATGCACGCAAAAAGCTCATTGGCTCCGGGGATAGAAGCGAAAAAATCCGCACTTACAACTTCCCCCAGGACCGCATTACCGACCACCGCATCGGCTATTCTCGATCCAACATCCCTGCCGCCCTCGCTGGCAACATCGACGACATTATAGAAGAACTCCAAAAAGCCGAACACGAACTAGCTGGTCAAGAATAAAATGCTCTCGACGAAAGTAAACGCTTTCACGGTGTTATTTTAGGCTATGCAACCTTCGTTTCGGAGACATCCGATGTCTCTTCTTTTTTATCAATTTTAATGTTTGCGGGTGATCGAAGCGTACTTCTTGAGCCTGATCTCCCTTCACCAAAAACTCTATTTGGCCCCATATCTGACACTTCATGTCGAAGGATATCACCCTCTTTGGTTGGTGTGCCATAGATTGTACTATTCATTGTCGCGCCCACTTCGTGCTGCATGCTAGAAATTTCCTCGTTCCTTCGTCTGAAATCCATTTCCGCTTTATCTATTTCGTCCTGGGTGGTACTCCCGGCAACTTTTTCTTTTGCAACCTGTTCAGCTCTTTTTGCAGCTACGGCTCTCTCCCTCGTGATCTTGCCTTGAGCCTGAGACCATTTATCCATTTCTTCCATTCTTTCACGCTTAGCAAGAGCTGCGGCAACTTTTTCTTGCTGTACAACTTCTTGATCTGCTAAAGCTTCTCGTGCGCCACCAAAATCTATCGGCTCCAAGCCAGCGATATGTTCATGGGCCAAACGAGAAGCCTCTGCTTGTACTTCTTCTGGTGTCATTGGGGCTACGGGTTCTTGGCGCTGTATTGGTTGTGATTCCGAGTTTTCGACGCTCATTTTATTTCCTTTTTGTTTTCATTGAACTTAGCTACATCCTATCACACTTATTCATATCTGTCAATCCGTTCAGGTGTTATAATCCACATATGAACATCCGGGACTGGCTCACTGAAGCGACTCAAAACCTACAAGAAGCTGAGATTACTACTGCAAAGCTAGATGTATTAGTCTTACTTGAGGATGTTTTGAATAAAAATCGTGCTCAGTTGCTTGCCCATCCTAAGCTCCGTATCACTCCTGAACAAGAAAGAATCCTAAACCAACTCTTCACGCGCCGTGCTAAACATGAACCGCTCGCATATATCAGGGGCAAAAGTGAGTTTTATGGTCGAGAGTTCATAGTCAATAATCACGTGCTTCAACCCCGCCCAGAGTCTGAAACAATGATTGATATGCTCAAAAAATTACCAATAAGTAGCCCTAGAATTGCGGATATAGGAACTGGCTCTGGCGCACTGGCAGTTACCGCAAAGCTTGAGATACCTACTAGTAATGTTTGCGCAACTGACGTCGATTCCAACTGTATTACTGTTGCTAAGAAGAACGCTCGTAAACACGAAGCTAAGGTTGAATTTATACAGACAAACCTCCTTGATGGCCTTAAGTATCAAGATATTCTACTCTGTAACTTGCCCTATGTCCCCGATAAGTTCCCCATTAATAAATCAGCTGAGTTCGAGCCAAGGCTGGCTCTTTTTGGTGGTGCGGATGGACTAGATTTATATCGAAAGCTGTTTGATCAGATTGAGAATATGGACATGAAGCCTGTTTTTGTCCTAACTGAATCACTCCCCCTTCAACACGCGGAACTCGCCAAAGTTGCACAAAAACATTGTTATAAACTGCAAATGGAACAAGACTTCATCCAACTATTCAGTATTAATTAGTGTTATATAGGCGCTGTGCTTGGATGCAATATAAGATTTATTCCTGAGAAGCCGAATAAATCGTACTTAGTGTACGG